>NZ_JBFUIN010000004.1:0-80541 GCF_056401855.1 Bacillus sp. P4_D3 | reverse complement strand
ATAAACAAGACAAGCAAGATAAACAAGACAAGCAAGATAAACAAGACAAGCAAGATAAACAAGACAAGCAAGATAAACAAGACAAGCAAGATAAACAAGACAAGCAAGATAAACCAGACAAGCAAGACAAACCAGATAAACAAGACAAACAAGACAAACAAGACAAGCAGGACAAACCAGATAAACAAGACAAGCAGGACAAACAAGATAAACACGATAAGCAAGATAAACAAGACAAGCAAGACAAGCAGGACAAACAAGATAAACACGATAAGCAAGATAAACAAGACAAGCAAGACAAGCAAGACAAGCAGGACAAACAAGATAAACACGATAAGCAAGATAAACAGGACGAAGACGAGGACGAAGACGAGGACGAAGACGATAAGCAAGTACAATCGGAAAATGTAATAATAGTACCAACAAATTCGCACAGCTTAGATATATGGGATGAAATTTCACTAAAAGAAATACAAGCTGGCGAACATACAAGTTTATTTGAAAAAAAAAGCAATTATCAAAACATTAACTTACTCCAAGTAAGCGATATTCGTCTATATTTGGATAAACAGCTACAATTTAGTTCCGTCGATGAGCAAATCTATCATGAGGCACTAGTTCATCCGATTATGTCAAAGGTAATAGATCCAAAGCGTGTTCTCATATTAGGCGGTGGCGATGGCCTTGCTTTAAGAGAGGTTTTAAAATATGAAACGGTTATCCATGTAGACCTCGTCGACTTAGACGAAGAAATGATTAAGATGGCTCGCAATGTTCCAGAATTAGTCGCTTTAAACCAACGCGCATTTTTTGACGATCGCGCAAATGTACATGTATGTGACGCAAAAGAATTTCTGAAATCTCCTTCCTCTTTATATGATGTAATTATTATTGATTTTCCGGATCCAGCGACAGAAGTATTAAGCACTTTATATACGAGTGAACTCTTTGCCCTTATAGCTACGTTCCTAACAGAGGATGGCGCATTTGTTTGCCAATCTAATTCACCTGCTGATGCACCTCTTGTATATTGGAGTATTGGTAACACAATTGAACATGCCGGATTAACTGTAAAAAGCTATCATACAATTGTTCCTTCTTTCGGAACTGACTGGGGATTTCATATTGCCGCTAACTCCTCGTTTGTACTCGATCAAATTGAACAATTTTACGTAGTACCATCCCCTCGAACATTACCTTCTCTTCTTGCTCCTTTATTTCAATTTAAAGAAGAACATTTAGAGCACCGTAATAATGCCGTTTTAAATTCAGAATCTGATCTTATCCTACATCATTGCTATCAAAAAGAAATGGAGTTTTGACAAGGAAGGTGCAAATATATGGAATATTCTACGTTTGGGCGTCATATAATAGTAGATTTATGGGGCGTAGATTTTTCTCTATTAAATGATATTCATTTTTTAGAGCATCATTTAGTTGCCGCTGCGAATCGCTCTGGTGCCCACGTTTTAAATGTAAGTAGCAAGGAATTCCACCCATATGGAGTTACGGTATTAATTTTATTATCAGAAAGCCATCTCTCTATTCACACTTATCCCGAAAAGAAATTTGCAGCAATTGATTGTTATACTTGTGGCACATCTGTTGATCCTCAAAAAGCTATTGATTCTATAATAAGCGTGTTAAAACCAGAACGTATGCATATAAAAAAATTAATTCGTGGTGTAGGAGAATTTGTTACTATCGATTAATTATCATCCCCATTTACCCATGAAGAAGGAGGCTTGTTAATATAAAAATACCATCAGTGGAACTGATAACACTCCACTGATGGTAAGCACACATACATAGTCTATTCACCCCGCTATTCGCCGGGCAGTAAAACTCCCACCTCAAAATTCGGCTGGAGCAAAGAAGTTAGGTGGGAGATCCACTGCCCGTAAACGCCCGATTGGTTCAACTAATAATCAGTGGGGGATGAACAAAACCCCCACTGATTAAAGTTTCACTTTATCTTAATTGATGATTTAATTTTGCTATTTTTCGTTTCCAATATAAAGTCAGCATAAACCTGGAAATAATAAATACAATCATCCATAAGTAGCCCTCTTTTCGTCATAACTGTCTCTTTTAAAAACATAAAAAAACCTTGCATACGCAAGGTTCATTCAGCTACTCACATCTTCCTATATAATTCTACAAATTCACTCGCCAATTCCTTCACTGTAATTGCGTTCATTAAATGATCTTGCGCATGTACCATCAGCAGGGTAACTTCTGTCTTTTCCCCGCCAGCTTCTTTCTGTATGAGCTCTGTTTGTAAGCGGTGCGCCTCTTGCAATTCATTTAAAGCTTCTTGTAATTTAGCTTCCGCTTCCTTAAATTCACCGCGCTTAGCACAATCAATTGCTTCCATTGAACAGCTTCTCGCATTTCCCCCGTGCAAGATTAAATGAAAAACTTTCGTCTCTATCGTATCCATTTTATTTCTTTACTCCMCCTTTTCTTCCGCTACTTTTTGTTTATCCCATATTTTTAAGAATGGTAAGTAAATAAAGAATGCAAGCGCAAAGTTAACGAGTTGCAAAACAACCCCTGAAATTTTCCCGCCTGACCCTAAATATCCACTAAAAAGAATAGGTGTAGTCCAAGGTACAGCAGCTCCACTCGGACGTGCAACCCATCCCCATTCCATTGCGAAATAAGAAACAACCGTTAATACGACTGGCACCAATATAAATGGAATAAGTAAAAGTGGGTTCATTACAATCGGCATTCCGAAAGTCACCATTTCATTAATATTAAAAATACCAGGTGCAATCGACAATCGTCCTAAACTTTTCAATTGCTGACTTCGCGCAAATAATAACATTCCTACAACTAAAGCAAGTGTTGCGCCAGAACCGCCCATATAAATCCATAAGTCAAAGAACTGCGCAGTAATCGTATTCGGTACGTCTTGCCCAGCCTGAAAAGCAATTCGGTTTTGGTCCATTAACGACAACCAAATCGGGCTCATTACACCGCCCACAATTGCAGCGCCATGAATTCCACACGCCCAAAGTACATGGACAATAATAACGGCTATTACCGCGCCCCAAAGACTGGCACCAAGTGCACTAAGTGGTTCTTGTAAAATTTTCCCCACAATATTATGGATGCTGCCGAAAGAAGTATTTTCTATCATTAAGCGCAAGATCCAAATAACAGTTACAACAATAAATCCTGGAACGAGTGCTGCAAATGAACGTGTCACAGCTGGCGGTACCGTTTCTGGCATTTTTATAATCAGCTTTTTTTGTACAATAAATCTATAAAGTTCAGTAGATATAAGTGCTATAATCATCGCAACGAATAACCCTTGGCTTCCCATTAAAACAGCTGGTATAGCCCCTTCTACAAGTACACTTTCTTTCGTACTTGGTATTATATATGCAACTTGAAACGGAGTGGCAAGTAAGAATGTCACAAGTGATAACGCCCCTGCCGCTAATGCATCGACCTTATAGTATCCTCCAAGTCTGTAAGCGATTCCAAAAGTGGCTATTAAAGACATTATATTAAATGTTGCGCTAACTGGATACCCCAAAGCTTTCTGCCAACTCTCCCCAAACAGCCCTGCCATAAAATCATTATACCCTGGTATGGGTAAAGCACTAATAATTAGAAAGAAAGATCCAATAATCAAGAAAGGCATCGTTAAAATAATACCATCACGAATCGCCTGCAAATGTCTCTGCTCTGCAACCTTTCCTGCTACTGGCATCACATATTTCTCTAAAAATCCAATCATCTATCCCACTCTCCTCATGGTTTCATTGACAAAGCTGCTTGCAAGATAGCTTCTCCATTACAAAGCCCATAATGGACAGATTGAATGACATCAACAGGTATTCCTTTCTCCTTACATAATTCTTTCATTTTCGGTAATAAATAACGTACTTGCGGTCCAAGTAAAAGTACATCTGCATCATCGATATGATTTCGCACTTCTGAACCTGATACAGCCCAAATCTTTACCTCTATCCCCCTTGCCTGTGCCGCTTTCTCCATTTTTGTAACTATCAAACTGGAAGACATTCCCGCTGCACAGCAAAGCAAAATATTCATCCTGTTTCCCTCCCTCTTTTTCTAAACCTAAGGTATGATACAGCCCTTGCCACCACTAGGTTACAAATATATATGTCTAGATTTCTAACTGTATGCCGAGCTTAAAAACAAAAATTTCTCGGTTTTCACGCTATTCCATCTATCCGTATTTTCCTAGTAAAGAAGTCTCTAACTCGCTATAATGATTCAGTATGATTTTTTATAATCGATAGGAGGGTATATTTATGAAGGCATATCGCTTTCCGCTTATTTTATTATCTTCTATCCTAATTGGTGGTTTCATTGGTTATTTCATGGGTGCCGATGCAGTTGCTTTAAAGCCGCTTGGTGACATTTTCTTAAACTTAATGTTTACGATTGTTGTACCGTTAGTGTTCTTTAGCATCGCGTCATCTATTGCTAATATGGATGGATTAAAACGTTTCGGTAAAATTATGTCTAGTATGGCTGGAACTTTCTTATTTACAAGTATTTTAGCTGCTATTTTTATGATTATTATTGTGAAAGTATTCCCGCCAGCACAAGGTGTTGTATTAGAACTAACACAGCCTGATAAAGCTGAAAAGGCAGTTAGTGTTGCTGATCAAATTGTCGGTATCCTAACAGTATCAGACTTTTCAAAGTTACTATCTCGTGAGAACATGCTAGCTCTTATTTTCTTCTCTATCTTAATGGGGGTTGCAACTTCAGCAGTTGGTGAAAAAGGGAAACCATTCGCTACATTCTTACAAGCTGGTGCAGAAATTTCAATGAAAGTTGTATCTTTCATTATGTACTACGCTCCAATCGGACTAGCTGCCTACTTCGCAGCATTAGTTGGTGAATTCGGACCACAACTTCTTGGAACTTACTTCCGAGCAGCAATGGTATACTATCCGGCTTCTCTTATTTACTTCTTTGTATTCTTTACATTCTATGCGTACCTTGCAGGTCGCAAACAAGGTGTACAAGT
The DNA here is from genome assembly GCF_056401855.1 of Bacillus sp. P4_D3. Taxonomy (NCBI): domain Bacteria; kingdom Bacillati; phylum Bacillota; class Bacilli; order Caryophanales; family Bacillaceae; genus Bacillus; species Bacillus sp. P4_D3. The sequence goes on along the minus strand of NZ_JBFUIN010000004.1, from coordinate 75,518 downwards.
ATTTTGGAAGAACATGGTCTCTCCTACAGTTACATCACTTGCAACTTGTAGTAGTGCCGCAAGTATTCCAGCGAACTTAGAAGCAACGAAGAAAATGGGTATTTCTTCTGACGTTCGTGAAACAGTTGTCCTTCTTGGATCTACACTGCATAAAGATGGATCTGTTTTAGGCGGGGTATTAAAAATTTCTTTCTTATTCGGTATTTTCAACATGGAATTCGAAGGACCGAAAACATTAGCAATTGCACTTGTTGTTTCTCTATTAGTAGGAACAGTAATGGGTGCTATTCCGGGCGGAGGTATGATTGGTGAAATGTTAATCGTTTCTCTATACGGATTCCCACCAGAAGCATTGCCAATTATCGCCGCAATTAGTACAATCATCGATCCTCCTGCAACAGTGTTAAACGTAACAGGAGATAACGCTTGTGCCGTAATGACAGCTCGTCTTGTAGAAGGTAAAAACTGGATCAAAAATAAATTTGCTTAATATATGGAAAGAGGATGCTCGTTGGAGCATCCTCTTTTTGGTGTTATTTTTCAGTGAATCGATATATCTGAAAAATCGTTGATATATTTGAATTTGTGATAGATATATTAGCAAAACCGTTAATATAATTCCATCCCGCCACAAATTTGTTATAATCTTCACAAATATTCCACACCTTTCATCCTTTCTCCGTACTATAATCATGTATGGAAAAGGAGATGTACACAATGACACAAAGCGCACCAGAATTTAAAGTTTTGCAAAGCATTGCATTTCTTGCTGTCGTTTTGCAAAGTTCCTTATTATATACAATGAATCAAGGAAATGTCTTACTCGAGCAATCCCTCATTATGGGCATGCTATTTAATCTTGCAAAATTTTCAGCACCTGCATTCATATTTATCGTCGGCTTCCATTTAATTCGGCAATATACGAAGCAACTTGTTTACAAAGAATATATTTATGAAAAAGCCACACATTTACTCATCCCTTATTTCTTCTGGTCTATTCTTTATCTAGTAACAACAAACGATGTCATTACACTACAAGGCGGAATAAAAAGTTTATTACTCGGAACAGCTGCACCTCATCTTTGGTACGTTATTATGATGTTCCAAATTCACTTATTGTTCCCGTTACTATGCACACTATTTTATTGGTTTCAAAAACGAACAGAAAATAAAAAAGACATATATAAATATATGACCATTTTCACTTGTCTATATTTCTTCTTAATGTGGTACTCTTCTCACTACATTTTTAATGGAGAGAAACTGACTAGTTCAACCATTTTACATTATACAGATCGTTCCTTCTTCTTCTACTCATTCTATTTCGTCATGGGAGGAATAGCTGCTGTAGCATTACAAACTTGGCGTATATTTGTCATGAAACATATTCCGCTTATAACAATCTTATTTTTCATCTTATTTTTATTCATCAATTATGAGTTATTTAGTTTTTACGGCGCCAATTCTATTCATTTAACCGTTTCTACTTATTTAAAACCGTCCATGTTTCTATATATCGTATGCGAAATTATGATACTGTACGTGTTATCTATTACGATTGTAAAACGAAGAGGCTTATTATATAAAACGTTAAAATTTATCGGAAACTATACGTACGGCGCCTATTTAGCCCACTTTTTCTTTTTACATATAGGCACAAAGTTTCTTTCTCTATTTGCACTACAAGAAAACACAATATTATATAGTCTATTACTATTTTCAGTAACAGCCGTACTTTCTATATTCACAATGGTCATTTGCAGTACACTACCATTTCATATATGGGTTACAGGGCCTTCCCCTACGACAAATATGAAATGGGCGAAGATTGCCATTCGGAAAAATCATGAAAAAGTATTTAAACCATATATTTGATATACTAGTATTTCATATAAGAAAAGAAAGCAGGAGACACCTATGATTAATCAAATTGGACAAATTATGTTATATGTAAATAACCAAGATGAATCAGTACAATTTTGGACAGAAACAGTAGGATTCCAAATCGTTGCGGAAGAAAATAACGGACAAGGATTTCGCTGGATTGAAATTGCGCTGGCAAAAGAAGCTGGAACAAGCATTGTCCTTCACGATAAGGCGTTAATTGCGAAGATGCAACCTGAATTAAACTTAAATACACCTTCACTTATGTTCTTCTCTAATAACTTAGATCAACTGTATAAAGATCTTTCTGAGAAAAATGTTACGGTTGGACAAGTTGTAGATTTACCTACTGGTAGAGCATTCAATTTTGCTGATAATGAAAACAATTACTTTGCGGTAATGGAAAAGAAATAAGAAAAAAGTGCCACCCCTAGGGTGGCACTCTATTTTTTACTCTTCTCCAATTCCATTTCAGCTAGAAGTGGTAGTACGTTATCGAAAATATGTGTATTATTATTCTCACCTGTTACATATCCACCATAATATCTACTAAATACATTATCATTTCGGAATGTAGTCATCCGCTCATACAATTCCTTCGCAAACTTTGTATCACCTGTTTGTAGTACGTACAAAATTGTTAATCCGTAAGATGCTGGTGATTCATAGTTCACAGCTTGTTTTCCCGTTTCTAAGTTATAACGTCCGTATAACTTTCCGTCTTCGCGAAATTTCTTCTTTATAAATTCTAAATAAGCATCTGATGAAAGACCGCCTAAACTGCGATGATAAGCAACGTATGATTGATCAATAAGATTCACTTCTTTATCGTATGTAAATGTACCATCTTCTTTATACTCTTTCGGAAATGCCCAACCCTCCCTCGGATAATCAGCTAAAAACTGAACAACTTCCTGATACTGCTGTGCAGAAATTTTTCCGTACTTTTTCATATAAGAGAATGCATGAGGATTTATGTAAGATGTTGTTGTAAACTTATTTTGTTCACCTGCATCTGCATCATAATAATCCACGTAATAATTATCTTTTTTATTATAACGAAGTACAGCATTGCTCAATTGATCAGCAAGGTTTTTATAGCGCTCTTCCTTGTACATTTCATAAGCACGATATAATTGTTCAATAATACGAAGATCATCTATAAGTGCATTTGTGGCTGACTGCATTTCTCCCTTTTCAGAGATTTTCCATAAAACGATGTGTTCCTTATGTACAAAATTATTTTGAATGACCTTTACTTGCTCATCAAATAGTGACTGATCATCTTTATCAAGCGTATATTGTAACCATAGTCCTGCCGATTCTGATAAAGCTTCACGGCCCTTCGCTTCACCCATTCCTGCCTTTGTATCCTCTAAACGGTACGTTGCAAGTGTCCCATTTTCATTTACCATATGCCTTAAAATAAAATGCTCCGTACGGTTTCCTTGTAAAGCCGACCAAAATACAATTCCGACTAATACGATTAAGAAAACAACTCCAAACCCTATATATAAACGTTTTCGCAAGCTTTTCACCTCCCTATTAAGGCTAACCTTAATTTTAACAGAACATACGAAAATTTAAAAAAGACAATCCGTTAGATTGTCTCTCCCACCTTATCCTTCGCAAACCTCTTTAGAAGGTCTATATAGCGATTCCACAAGTCGATCATATTCACGACGCGTAATTTCTTTATTATACAACTTTAATAATAAATCTCTATGCTCTCTTGAAAATGCCATCTTTTTAATGACTTCAGGATACATAAAACACCCTCTCCATTTCACATAAACTTCTTCATCCCGGAAATAGAACTTACGTTCGCATAAAAGATTATAAAATATTCAGCCATAAAAAACAAACAAAATATTATCAAATTTTAATTTCTTTCTTTTGGGAATATTTCAACATTATATTACCATACTCATTTTTTAAATACATATATATTTTTGGTAGTTTTTTGAATAAATCTTCCAATTCAATCAGAAAATAATGGCAAAAAAGAAGAGGAGTATACATATGGATACCGTAACATTAGCAAGGGCATTTTTTGGTTCTTCATTAGCATTCCACATTATCTTTGCAACGCTTGGAGTCGGGCTTTCTTTAATGATTTTTATAAGTGAAATACTCTATCACTGGAAGAAAGATTCCGACTATGCCATTATGGCAAAAAGATGGACAAAGGCTTTTGCTATCCTTCTCGGTGTAGCAATTCCAACTGGAACAATTGTTGGTGTACAAATTTCGCTTCTTTGGCCTGGTTTCGCCAAAATTGTTGGTCAAGTTATTTCCGTTCCGTTTCAAATTGAGATTTTCGCCTTCTTTTTAGAGGCTTTATTCATGTCTATTTATGTATATGCAGCTGATAAACTACCTCCAGTTATGAGATTAATCTCGCTATTTTTCGTTATGATTGGTGCCACTGCATCCGCCGTGCTTATTACATCAGCAAATACATGGATGAACACACCTGCGGGCTTTTCAATGGGGCCAGATGGCTCAGTTTTTAACGTTGATCCGTGGAAAGCTTTCTTTAATCCAAGCTTTGGCACAAGTGCATTCCATGTCGTTATTACAGCCTATACAACTGGAGCAGCTGTTATCGCTTCTATCGCTGGATTTAAATTATTAAAGAAAAATTTAAGTGCGCGTGAAATTGCTTACCATAAAAAAGGATTACTGTTAGGGCTTGTCGTTACATTTATCACTGGTGCTACGATGTGGCTTTCAGGACACGAATCTGCTATTGCCTTACATAAACATTCACCTGAAAAACTAGCATCTGCTGAAGCTTTGTTTGAAACGACATCCCACGCTCCGTTATCGCTTGGCGGGGTTGTGGATCCTAACACACTTGAACTAAACTATGCCCTTGAAATTCCGAACATGCTTAGCTTATTAGTGGGACTAGACCCTAGCACCGTTGTAAAAGGTCTAAAGGAATTTCCACAAGAAACGTGGCCACCATTTTACACACATACACTGTTCAACTTAATGGTCGGCACTGCTGCCTTTACCTTTGCAGTTGCAGCTATTGCCCTCTTATATTGGCACTTTGTTTACCGAAAAAAAGGAGTAGAGTTACCGAAGTGGCTTCTTTGGGGAGCTGCCGCATGTGGACCCGTTATGTTGCTCGGTATTGAATTCGGATGGATCTTTAGTTGTAGTGGTCGTCAGCCATGGACAATTTATGGCATGCAACGCACGGTAGATGCTTCTACACGCGCTGATTTCGTCGGTCCTTTATTTGTTTTATTCATCATTTTATATATTGGACTCGGTATTTTAACAGTCTTTGTACTACGGACATTCTTTAAGAAACATCCGTTAAAGAATGATTTACATCACGAAGGAGGCGATTCTCGTGCATGAGGAAAGCATTGCAATCATCATCTTATGGGCTCTTATTTTCGTATATAGCATACTAGGGTCTATTGATTTTGGAGCTGGTTTTTGGGGCATGGTATACGCTAAACACCCGACGCTTGCTGCCAAGCTTGCTAATCGGTACTTATCACCAACTTGGGAAGTAACAAATACGTTTCTTGTCTTTGTCGTTGTCGCTTTTCTCGGTTTCTTTCCAAAAGCAGCCTTTACCCTGGCAACGGTTATGTTTGTACCAGTTATGTTAATTTTAGTACTCGTTGCGATTCGCAGTACATTTATGGTATTCGCTTACTCCCTACCAAAGTACCAACACCTTCTTCGTATTATTTCAGGTATTACGGGGCTCTTAATCCCAGCTCTATTAATTACCGTGCTGCCCGTTACAGAAGGTGCTTATATTACGATGTCTGAAGGAAAAGAAGTGCTCCTTTACGGAAAACTTCTTTCTAGTCCCGTTATTTATTGTTATATGCTCTTTGGACTAACTTCGGAACTATTTCTATCCTCTCTCTTTCTTGCTGATTTTGCTAGGGAACAAGGTTCTGAAGATACGTACCGAATTTATAGGAGAAATGCCATCATACTTGGTCCTGCAACGCTCGTGACTGCTATTATCGCTCTCGTTGTAATGGACCCTGAAACACACTGGCTTATGCAAGGACTAATAAAGCAATTCCCATGGTTTACAGTCTCTATCATTTTATTTGTTATCGGATATTCCTCCCTTTGGTGGACAAATAAGAAGTATGGCACACTAGGCTTTCCTCGCATTGCAGTTTTAGCTGTCGTCGCTCAATATGCATTTGCAAGCTACGCTTACGGCGTCGCCCATTTACCGTATATCATTTATCCGGACGTAACTGTATTTACAAGCTTTACGACGGTCGAAACATTCTATGCACTTCTTATTCTTTACGCAATCGGGATTGCAATTTTACTACCCGGATTCATTTTCTTCTGGAATTTATTCTTGAAGGATCGAACTTTTTTGAAAGAAAAATAATAAAGTGAAACTTTAATCAGTGGGGGGATTCATTCCCCCACTGATTATTAGCCTTCACCAATCGGGCGTTTACGGGCAGTTGATCTCCCACCTAACTTCTTTGCTCCAGCCGAATTTTGAGGTGGGAGTCTTACTGCCCACAAATAGCGGGATAAATGAGGGGCATTCACACATAGAATGCCCCTAATTTATTAGACTCCTCTCCTACTAGTTATTACACTACTACTTATACTTGCCTTATTGCTCAAAATACACATATTCACTAGATTCAGGTAGATGCCTAGTTCTTCTTATTTTCTTTTGAATATAATGCTATATAAACTTGAGACAAGCTACATTTGTTCAAGGGAAAATAGAAAGGTAGGTTAAATATGAGCATTGAAATATGGATTACTATTATTGTATTCTTCTTAACAATGATTGTTGTCTTTTGGCGACCCCGTGGCTTAAATGAGGCATGGCCGGCAGCAGTCGGCGCTGGCATTATCCTCATTACTGGACTTGTATCAAAACCAGACGTCATGGACATTATAAGTAAAATCGGCGGTGCCTCTATAACGATACTAGCGACCATCGTTATGGCGGTTATATTAGAAAGCTTCGGCTTCTTCCACTGGTCCGCAGCAAAACTTGCAAATTTAGCAAAGGGCTCCGGTCGCCGTTTATACTGGTATATTCAATTATTATGTTTTCTTATGACTCTTTTATTCAATAACGACGGTAGTATTTTAATTACAACACCGATTTTGATTTTACTTCTGAAAAACCTTCAATTAAAACCTCATCAACAAATCCCTCATTTATTAAGCGGTGCTTTAATCGCCACTGCATCTAGTGCACCAATCGGTGTAAGTAATATCGTAAACTTAATCGCATTAAATATTGTTAATATGACTCTTTATATGCATACAGCTATGATGTTTGTACCTGCAACACTAGGACTACTGTTTATGTCATGGCTCATGTATACAGTTTTAAAGAAAAAACTTCCAGAAAGATTACCTGTTTCTTCATATGATATTGAAGAGATTTTTTTCACGAAAAACTTCCATCCATTAAAAGGAAAAAATTCTGTTGATACAAAACAAAAACGTACAAAATTCATGTTAAAAGTATTAGGCTTCGTCTTCCTTATGCGCTGTCTTCTATTCGTTGCATCCTTCTTATCGATTCCAATCGAAATTGTTGCTGTACTCGGTTCACTCGTTCTTCTCATCTGGAGATGGTACTACTTACGAACAAACCCAGTCGATATTTTGAAAAAGACACCGTGGCACATTTTAATTTTCGCTTTCTCTATGTATGTAATTATTTACGGGCTTCATAACGCAGGATTAACAGCGGCACTTGTAAGTTGGCTCGAACCAGTTGTAAGTCAGCATCTACTCTATGCCAGCTTTGCAATGGGCGGACTCGTTTCCCTCCTCTCTAACGTCTTCAATAACCACCCTGCACTTATGATTGGTACCTTTACGTTAACGGAAATGGGCCTAGATCCAGTCACATTAAAAACTATCTATCTCGCAAATATCATTGGTAGTGACATCGGTTCACTATTATTACCAATCGGTACGCTAGCTTCCCTCATTTGGATGTATATACTAAGACAAAACAAAATTAAAGTGAAATGGAAAGATTATTTAAGCGTATCTCTCATCGTAATCCCACTCACAACAGTCGTCACATTATTCCTCTTATACTACTGGGTACACTTATTCTTCTCCTTATAAAGTGAAACTTTAATCAGTGGGGGGGTTTGTTCATCCCCCACTGATTATTAGCCCTCACCAATCGGGCGTTTACGGGCAGTTTATCTCCCACCTAACTTCTTTGCTCCAGCCGAATTTTGAGGTGGGAGTTTTACTGCCCGACAAATAGCGGGATAGACAACAGAAGCCCCCTTTGCTACCGTCTTAGCAAAGGGGGCTTCTTCTATATTTAAGTTAGGTACAGTGTGATCAATCAAGTAAAGAGGTGTAACGTATTATTGATATAAGTGACTACCAATTTCTTTGAATTCTACCGCTTTCTCTTTCATTCCTTTTTCAATTGCTTCTGTCGTTTCTAAATCATTTTCTTTCGCATATTCACGAATATCATGCGAAATTCTCATACTACAAAACTTCGGGCCACACATTGAACAGAAATGAGCTGTTTTCGCCCCTTCTGCTGGCAACGTTTCATCATGATACTCCATCGCACGTTCAGGATCTAAAGATAAATTAAATTGATCGCGCCAACGGAATTCAAATCGTGCTTTCGAAAGTGCATCATCACGCTGATGAGCCGTTTTATGCCCTTTCGCAAGATCAGCTGCATGCGCAGCGATTTTGTACGTAATAACCCCTTCGCGAACATCATCTTTATTTGGTAAACCTAAATGTTCTTTCGGTGTTACATAACAAAGCATCGCCGTTCCAAACCAGCCAATCATCGCAGCACCAATCGCTGATGTAATATGGTCATAACCTGGTGCAATATCTGTCGTTAAGGGCCCAAGTGTATAGAACGGCGCGCCCTGACAAATATCAAGTTCTTTCTCCATATTTTCTTTAATTAAATGCATCGGTACATGCCCAGGTCCTTCAATCATAACTTGCACATCATGTTTCCAAGCGATTTTTGTTAATTCACCAAGTGTTTCAAGCTCAGAAAACTGTGCTTCGTCATTTGCATCTGCAATAGAACCTGGACGTAATCCATCCCCAAGAGAGAACGAAACATCGTACTGCTTCATAATTTCACAAATCTCTTCAAAATGAGTATATAGGAAGTTTTCTTTATGATGGAATAAACACCACTGCGCCATAATCGAACCACCTCGCGAAACAATACCTGTCATACGCTTTGCAGTAATTGGAATGTAACGAAGTAATACACCAGCGTGAATCGTGAAGTAATCAACGCCTTGCTCCGCCTGCTCAATTAACGTATCACGGTATACTTCCCACGTTAAATCCTCTGCAATTCCGTTTACTTTTTCAAGCGCTTGATAAATTGGCACAGTTCCAACTGGTACCGGAGCATTACGAATAATCCACTCACGCGTTGTATGAATATTTTTACCTGTAGATAAATCCATAATCGTATCTGCACCCCAGCGAGTCGCCCACGTCATCTTCTCTACTTCTTCTGCAATAGAAGACGATACAGCAGAGTTTCCGATATTTGCATTTACCTTTACGTGGAAATTACGTCCAATTATCATCGGTTCCGCTTCAGGATGGTTAATGTTCGCCGGCAAAATCGCACGACCTTCTGCAATCTCCTTACGAACAAATTCAGGCTCTACCCCTTCACGAATCGCAACATATTCCATCTCAGACGTAATAATGCCATTACGCGCATAATGCATTTGCGAAACATTTGCACCTTGCTTCGCTCTAAGCGGCTTACGATCCATTTGCGGGAAAACAGGTGTATGTTTTGAAGCCACTTTCACACCGTCATCCTCTGGTTTCACTTTGCGCCCTTCGTATCCTTCTACATCACCACGCTCCAGGGTCCAAGAGTGGCGCGGCGTTGGAATCCCTTTTTCCAGCTCCACTTTATACTCTGGATCTGTATAAGGTCCACTCGTATCATACACACGGATTGGCGGATTTTGAACACCGTTCGTATCGCTTTGTTCAATCTCGCGCATCGGCACTTTCATACCCGCGCGTGGCCCATCCACATACACTTTCTTACTTCCTGGTAAACTCGATTTCAATTCAATTTGCTCTGCAGAAACAGACTGTTTCATAACCTTTATTGCCCCCCTGTTCGTGACAAGGACGAGATATGGCCAGCGTATGCCAAAATAAAAAGAGCCAGGTCCATAAAAAAATAAGGACCTGGCTCATAAAGACATAATTATGTAAAGCCGTTAACTTCCCTACGCTGGTACGAGCCAGATCAGGTCCAAAGGGTTAAGAAGTTCACACGCTTCTCTCTCAGCCTACGCATACGTTAGGCACCCCTAGTTTATCACTGATTTAATTTTCAATACTTTCCCATCATACCCTATAATCTGAAAAATGCAAAGGTTATTTCTTTTTTGTTTACGGGATCATCCAAGTTAAATAATAAGCCTGCACATACGTCATAATCCCAATAATAGTAACGAAGAATAAACTATGCTTCAATGTAAAGCGGAACAAATCTGACTCTTTCCCAGCAAGTCCAACTGCCGCACAAGCAATCGCAATTGATTGCGGAGAAATCATTTTACCTGTTACACCGCCCGTTGTATTTGCTGCAACGAGAAGCACTTCAGATACACCGACTTGCTGCGCTGTAATTGCTTGTAAATTCGAAAACAGTGCGTTCGCTGACGTATCTGATCCTGTTAAGAATACCCCAATCCAGCCTAAGAATGGTGAGAAGAACGGGAATAGTCCGCCAGTTCCTGCAAGTGCTAACGCTAATGTAGAAGATAAACCAGAATAGTTTGCGATAAATGCGAATCCTAATACGAATCCAATAGATAGAATTGGCATTTTTAGTTCGTTTAACGTTTCTTTAAATGTGGCTACTGCATCTTTTGCACTCATTTTCAAAATAAAGATAGAAATGATACAAGCAATTAAAATTGCTGTTCCAGTCGCTGATAAAACATCTAATTTCAAGATTGCTTCATAAGGTGTTGGTTTATTTACAATTGGCTCTGCTTTCATTACTAAATTGTGCAAGCCTGGAACTTCAAATTTAAATACGAGACTTTCTAAAGCACCACCTGGAGCGAATAATGCTTTAAAGAAACTTTGGCTCCAAATGACTACCATCACAGTTAAAATAATGAACGGAGACCATGCTTTTACTACTTTTCCTACTGTTAGTTTCGGCATAGATGTCGTCGTTGCTGCTACTTCACTATTTGCTTCTTTAGACTGATAAATTTCTTTCGGCTGCCAAACTTTTAAGAATAGCGATAAACTTACTAAACTTACAAGCGCTGACGTAATATCAGGAAGTTCTGGCCCTAAAAACGTCGCTGTAATAAACTGTGTAATTGCAAATGAACTACCGGCTACAAATAAAGCAGGCCACGTTTGTCTTACTCCTTTAAAACCATCCATTAAAAATACGATAAAGAACGGAACAAATAAAGATAAGAACGGTAATTGATGCCCAGCCATTTGTCCAATTTTATGTGGATCAATGCCTGTTACTTGTCCAGCAACTGTAATCGGAATCCCCATCGCTCCGAACGCTACTGGTGCAGTATTTGCGATTAAACAAAGACCTGCTGCATATAAAGGATTTAGCCCAAGACCTGCAAGAAGCGCTGCCGTAATCGCTACTGGTGCACCAAATCCTGCTGCCCCTTCCAAAAATGCTCCAAATGAAAATCCGATTAAAATAACGAGTAAACGATGGTCATTCGTAATGGATAATACAGATGCACGAATGACATCAAATTGACCTGTTTTCACAGAAATTTTATATAAAAATACTGACATAATGATAATCCAAGCAATTGGCCATAATCCGTATAAGAAACCGTATCCGGTCGCTGCCATTGCCATTGTGAATGGCATTTTATACGCAAATAAAGCCACCAAAATCGTTAATACAACTGTAATAAATCCTGCCACATACCCCTTCATGCGGAAAACTGCTAAAGCTAAGAAAAAAAAGATGATTGGAATAAGTGCGACTGCTGCCGAAATCCAAATGTTACCGAACGGATCGTAAACTTGTGTCCATGTGTTCATTGTTCTCTCCCCCTAAAGAATCCCCTTTTAAATAGATATAACCTTATCAATAGACTATCAGGTCATCATACCTTTAAGTCTAAAAAAATATAAACGCCTACGAAAACGTTTTCATTAATTTTATCACACCAATTTTCATTTAAAAAGATTTTTTTGAAAATTTTATTATTTAAACAGAAAATCTTACAAAAACGTCACGTTCTTGTAATGTTAATCGATAGGAAGCTTACCAAATTTACTGCATACTAAAGGTATAACAACGGACATTACTTATGAGGTGATATATATGAACGGAAACAAAATATTAGCAGCTTTATCATACTTTAGTGTATTATTTGCGCCTATCTTATTCCCTATTATCGTGTGGATTGTGGGTGATTCTGAAACGAAACCACATGCAAAACGTGCTCTATGGACACATATTATTCCAAGCATTGCTTCATTTATTGGATTAGTTATTTTAGGAATTATGGGCATCGGATCTGATCAACCAGACGTAACACTTGGAATTGGAGCAATCATCGTCTTATGCATTTGCGGAATCATTAGCTTATACTACTTCATTTGGAATATCGTGAAAGGGATTAAGGTACTGAAAGCTTAGTTTTAAACAAACGTTGGATTAAAAAGAAACTGTCGCATAATCGTAAATGAAATTTTATCGGCGATTCGACAAGAGTAACCTACCTATTAATAAGAAAAAAACCGTCCCAAAATACCTTTTGGGACGGTTTTTTTATCTTCTGCGTTTCTTCTTTTTTCTCATCATTTTCTTTCGGCGCGTATTTGCTTTATCCGCTATAATGTGGAGCGTACTCGCCACAACAATTCCCATTACAAACGTTACAATTTCAACCTCGTATTCCTTCGTAATTTCTATTAAATTTCCGTCGAACGCTATTATATTTAATAGGAATAAAAACGGAGAAAACACGATCAACATATATGCAATACGAATAATATCACCAATTATAATCGTATGTGTGAAGAAGGAACGATGGGGCATTACGCTCCTATATGGATACCAAAAAATGCGCAGGAATCCCCATTTATTATACGCATTACTGTACGTATCTAAATCCGGTGTTAAAAATGAAGTACCTACTAAAAAGCCAATTGCAAAAGTTAATAAAAAATCAAAATTTGTTAATCCATACGAAAAGAGCATAAACAAAACAACCGGAAGGGATATTAAGTTTATTTTCGTATGCGTTCTTCCTGATGGCATAATGCACTTCCTCGCTTACGTTCGCCCTGTCATCCGACAGGTCTCACCTATTGATCTAATTTTTGATCGATAAATGATGTGTCTATATCCGAACCAAACCATTCTGCCAACTTCACTCGTGCCTTATCTTTCACTTCTTCATTTACGTATATCGATGCTTGTAATAGTGCGGCCATTAACGCACCTAAATCATCCGTATAACCAATTCCAGCAACGAAATCTGGGATTGCATCAATCGGTGCAATGAAATAAGCAAGTGCTCCGATTACAATAATTTTCACTCGTTTTGGAACATCCGGTCTTTGCAAAACGTAAAACAACAATAAACTCGCATAGATTACCGACTGCCCTGCCTGCTTCGCAACATGTTTTATTTTCTTCCAAAACGCTTCAACTGAAAATTTTTGTTTCATTCAAAAGCCTYCCTATTTTTCAAAAGAAATAAGCTACAATATGTTATGTTATCAGTAAAAGTTCATCAAAATTACACATAATCTATCAATGAAATTTCATTGTAACAAACAAAACCAAAAAGAACAAGTGTTCGTTAATTTTTTCGTATTTTCCTTCATATAATAGTTTTCTAGACAACCACTTAAAGATTTCTATTCCATATCTCTCAACCAAAAAACTTTCAATTCCGCTTAACATTCTTTTCTATTTTTGTTATATTTTCTAGTTGACGAGCAGATAAACGAATGTTAAAGTTTTCTCTGGTAGTGACAAATCACATACAAAAAATGTAAAATGTTATAGTGTTTCTCAGAAATGAATTTTGTTGTATAATACAGAAATGACGTTATGCTTATGAGCAGCACAAGAAACCAAAAAGGGTATGCATAGTTAAAGTCGTATATGGGTGAATATAGAAACTCTAATTATGACCAAGAAAACTATGTATTTTTTATTTTAACATTTTTCGCTCCAAAATCGACCAAGCCTGATAGAGAAAGGGTGGAAATGAATGAAAGAAACCATGAAATCGCAATTTCAAAATGTGCGTTTCACTTTATTCGTAGCTTTGGCCGTATGGCTAAAAACCTACATCATTACACGCACTAGCTTCGATTTAAAACTTGAATCGTTCATGCAAGAATTCATTTTATTCATTAGTCCATTAGCAGCATCATTACTGTTTGTGGGTCTTGCATTATTTGCAAAAGGGAAAAAACGGAACTATATAGCACTAGGAATTAACTTTATCTTAACGTTCATTCTTGTTGGTAACGTAATGTTCTACGGATTCTACAATGACTTCGTTACTTTACCAGTACTAGGACAAACGTCTAATTTCGGAAGTTTAGGTTCTAGTGTGAAAGAATTATTTAACTACAAAATCATCCTTGCATTTGCGGATATTATCGTATTCTTCGTTCTATTGAAGAAGAAGAAAGTGTTTGCACCGACAGAACGTGTAGCACGCCCGATGCGTTCCCTATACTTCGTGTCAACGGTTGCTATTTTCTGCGTAAACCTAGGATTTGCAGAAGCTGAGCGTCCAGAACTATTAACACGTTCATTCGACCGCGTTATGCTTGTTAAAAACCTAGGATTATATGTACACCAAGCATACGATCTTGGCTTACAAGCAAAATCAAGTTCACAAAAAGCGTTTGCTGATAGTAGTAAATTGCAAGAAGCAGAAAACTATGTGAAAACAACACAAAGTAAACCAGATCCAAATATGTTTGGTACTGCAAAAGGGAAAAACGTAATTGTTGTCTCTCTTGAATCATTACAAACATTCTTAATTGGTGCGCAAGTTAACGGACAAGAAGTTACACCATTCCTAAACCAATTTGCGAAAGAAAGTTATTACTTCGATAACTTCTTCCATCAAACTGGGCAAGGTAAAACGTCTGATGCTGAATTCTTAGTAGATACTTCACTATATCCACTAGACCGCGGTGCTGTATTCTTCACAAATGGTAACAACGAATATACAGCAACTCCAGAAATTTTACGTCAGCAAGGATACTACACTGCAGTATTCCACGCAAACAACGCAACATTCTGGAACCGTAATATTATGTATCCGGCACTTGGTTATGATCGTTACTACAACGAGCTTGACTACAAGATTACGCCAGAAACAAAATTGAACTGGGGACTAAAAGATATCGAATACTTCGATCAGTCTGTCGATATGTTAAAACAAGTGAAGCAACCGTTCTACACTCGCTTCCTTTCTTTAACAAACCATTACCCATTCACTTATGATGACAGTACGAAATTAATCGACGAATACAATTCTGGTGATGGTGTATTTGACCGCTATATGGTAACAGCTCGCTACTTAGACGAAGCAATGAAACACTTTATTGAGCGTCTAAAAGCTGAAGGTATTTACGACAACTCTGTTATCGTATTCTACGGTGACCATTATGGTATTTCTGAAAACCATAACCGTGCAATGGCACAGTTCTTAGGAAAAGAAGAAATTACTACGTTTGACCATATGAACTTACAAAAAACACCGATGTTTATTCACGTTCCAGGTCAAACAGAAGGTAAAACAATTTCAAAACCAACTGGTGAAATTGACATTAAACCAACAATTCTAAACCTACTTGGTGTAGATTCTACTAATGACATTCAATTCGGTCATGACGTATTCTCACCAGATAATAAAGGATTCGTTGTTCTTCGTGACGGTAGCTTCATTACAGATAAGTACATGTACACAAACAGTACATTCTACGACCGTAACACAGGTGAAGTTGTACAATTACCAAAAGAAGAAGCTCAACCAATGATTGATCGTGCACAAAATGAACTAAACATGTCAGACAAAATCATTGGAGGCGACTTACTTCGCTTCTCTGAAAGCAATAAGATCAAAACTGGTGAAGTAAAAACGGCTATTAAGGAAGACAAGAAGAGCGCTGAGTAATCTCAGCCTCTTTTTTTATTTTCCTCTCTACAAATTCTTCTATACATTAACTTTAAAATTACATAACCTTCATCTAATATTTACACCACATTAACGAAACATCTTTATAATAAAATATGTAAACGAGTTTCCACATATTTCTTATCTCTCATCTTTAATAAGATCCCTTAGAGAAATATGCGCATCATTTGTTTTCAACTTTCTTATAATTGTCTTTCCAAGTGTTTTGTTTGCATAAATGAAACCTTTAAAGACGATGTCCCTATGAAAGATAGCTACCCTCCTTGTGCAACATTCCATACGAATGTTGCTTTTTTTTTTCAAAAAGCAGGATTCTTATTTCTCATTTTCGAATTTGTATATACAAAATGCTATAAATCACCACTACTTCTCTATGATTTACAAATACATATACGTCATATGTAGAGAATTGCTTACATAAAAATTACTATAGTGATTTTTATTCATGTACTAACGAAAGGATGGGACGAAAATTGGCATACGAAAGATTTGTACTATGGAATGATGCAGTTATTGATACAACGAAACATCGCGCGTACATAGAACTTGAAGAAAGAGGTTTACAATTTGGCGATGGAGTCTATGAAGTTATTCGCCTTTATAACGGAAATTTTCACTTATTAGACCCACATTTAACAAGATTATATCGATCCATGGAAGAAATAGAATTATCACTCTCTTTCTCAAAAGCCGAACTCATCACCTTACTCTACAAATTAATTGAAAACAATAATTTCCACGAAGACGGAACAATTTACTTACAAGTATCTCGTGGTGTACAAGCTCGAGCACATGCATTCTCATATGACACATCTCCGACAATCTATGCTTATATTTCAAAAAAAGAAAGACCATCTTTATGGATTGAATACGGTGTACGTGCTATATCAGAACCTGATACACGCTGGCTCCGCTGTGATATTAAATCGCTAAATTTATTACCAAATGTATTAGCTTATACGAAAGCTGAACGCAAAGGGTGTAAAGAAGCACTTCTCGTACGAAATGGTATTGTAACGGAAGGTAGCCATTCTAACTTCTTTCTCATAAAAAACGGAACGCTATATACACATCCAGCTAATCATCTTATTTTAAACGGAATTATTCGTCAGTACATCCTTTCTTTAGCTAACACCCTTCAACTTCCTGTACAAGAAGAGCTTTTCAGCGTTCGCGATGTTTATCAAGCCGATGAATGCTTCTTTACGGGAACGACTATTGAAATTTTGCCGATGACCCATCTCGATGGAACTGCGATTCAAGATGGTCAAGTTGGCCCTATCACCAAATTACTACAAAGGTCATTTTCTCAAAGTCTTTTAAAATCCAACAGCACATCTTCCTAAATACGAATAATCTTCTCATTTTCCACATCAAATATATGTATTTAAATGGAAATCAAGGTGTGAATTTATGCCTTGATTTTTTCTTGTAATCTTTTTGTCATATTCAGATTCCCGCATAAGTCTTGACAGTAATCGACATGCTCTTTAGAATTTTTAACAGTTGGTAAATATTTCTTCACTACATTACAGACAGAAAGGAATCGACAAATTATGAAAAAATACCTTGCCGGTCTTGCGGCAGTGTCTGTAGCAGGAGGAGCAGCACCTACACTTGATAGTGTTCAAGCTGCCCCTGAACAAAATACACAAAGAGCTGCTACACAAACTGTCCAAGCTTCCGCATCAAACAATTCATCATATACGGTGAATGCTAGCGTGCTACATGTTCGCGCAGGATCAAGTACTTCTCACGACGTCATCTCTCGCGTTTATAATGGTCAATCATTAAACGTAATTGGAGAAGAAAATGGTTGGTTCAAAATTAACCATAATGGACAAACAGGCTATGTTAGTGGCGAATTTGTATCAAAAAATGGTGCAAAAACAAATAACAATTTAAGTACAGGTGGCAACAATAAAGTTACTGCTGATGTATTACGTGTACGTACAGCTCCTAACACTTCTAGTTCTGTTTCAGGACGTGTATATAAAGGACAAACTTTAAACGTAATTGGAGAAGAAAATGGTTGGGTGAAAATCAACCATAACGGACAAACTGGTTATGTTAGTAGCCAATTTGTATCAGGCGCTTCTTCAAATACTGGCTCTACAAGCAATAACAACAATAGTAACAATGAAGCAACTGTTCAACCAGCAAGCGGAAACTATACAGTAAATGTATCTTCCCTTCGCGTTCGTACAGGTCCTAGCACTTCTCATCCAACTGTAGGTTCTGTTAAACAAGGACAAGTAGTACAAGTTGTAGGCGAAGTTCAAGATTGGTTCAAAATCAATTACGCAGGACAAACAGCTTACTTAAGCAAAGACTACGTAACAAAAGGCGGTTCTAACGAAAACGTCACTCAAGGTAACAACCAAGAGCAAAATAATAAGCCAGAACAAAACAAGGATGTAACTGTTCAAACTGGTGGTACTTACGTCGTTAACGCAACATCTCTACGTGTTCGTACAGGCCCTGCTGCTTACCATAGTGTAATTGGCGGCGTGTTAAATGGTACAACATTAAACGTAGTTGGATCTGAAAACGGCTGGTTTAAAGTAAACTACCAAGGAAAAACAGGCTATGTTAGTAGCGAATTTGTAAAATTCGTTAAAGGTGGCACTGCTACTCCTGAACAACCGAAACAACCTGATCAAGGTACAATTGGCGACTACTACATTAATGCTTCTGCACTAAATGTACGTAGCGGCGAAGGTACAAATTATAGAATCATAGGCGCACTTCCACAAGGACAGAAGGTTCAAGTAATCTCTGAAAACTCTGGATGGAGCAAAATTAACTACAACGGTCAAACTGGTTACATCGGAACACGTTTCCTATCTAAAACACCAGTTGGTGGCGCAGTAGATAATAAGCCTAACGACAATCAAAATAACAATCAAAATAATAACAATAACACTAATAATAGCGGTGACAGTTCTTCTCTACTTGCATACGCGAAATCTATGCAAGGCGTACCATACGTTTGGGGCGGTACTTCTGCTAACGGTGTTGACTGCAGTGGTTACATCTACCACGTATTTAAGAAATTTGGTCATAACATTAGCCGTCAAAGTGTTGCTGGATATTGGAGCAGCTTACCACAAACTTCAAGTCCACAACCTGGAGACTTAATTTATTTCAAAGACACTTATAAAGCAGGTCCTTCTCACATGGGTATCTACCTTGGGGGCGGATCATTTATCCAATCTGGAGATAAAGGTGTAGCAATCGCTTCATTAAACAATTCTTATTGGAAAAGCCATTTCTTAGGGTATACGAAAGCACCTTAAGTTATAGTTTCAGAGCCTTCTAGTTTACTAGAGGGCTCTTTTTATTATGTGTTCCCTATATCCCCCTCCTTTTACTCTCTATCCATGAAAAAATAATGTATCCATTTTCCTATTTCGTACACTATATTCCATAAAAATTGTCCAAAACGTTATCATAATGAATATATTTCCACAAAAAACATAACCTATTTCATGTCAATTCATTTCATATGTGTTTTTTCAAAGAATTTTCTTTTTATTTAAACTTTTCGTTAGACGTTTGACCTCCGATGTCCATTATGATAAGTTACTTAAGATGTTATATTCGCAAAAGTATAGACAACTGGTTTATACACTTTTTTACTATGAGGAAGGAGCATACACTGCATGAATATTTTATGGGGAATTGGCGGCGTGATTGGAGTATTAGCAATCGCTTTCTTATTATCTTCCAACCGCAAAGCTATTAATTGGCGCACAATTTTAATCGCGCTAGCATTACAAATGACATTTTCATTTATTGTATTACGATGGGATGCTGGAAAAGCAGGCTTAAAAATTGCTGCTGACGGTGTTCAAGGATTAATCAATTTTTCTTACGAGGGAATTAAGTTCGTTGCTGGGGATTTAGTCAACGCAAAAGGACCTTGGGGATTTATCTTCGTTATTCAAGCACTACTTCCAATTGTATTTATTAGTTCATTAGTTGCAATCTTATATTACTTAGGTATTATGCAGAAATTAGTTAGTTTCATTGGTGGTGCATTAAGTAAACTTCTTGGAACTTCTAAGGCAGAAAGCTTAAATGCAGTAACGACTGTATTTTTAGGACAAACAGAAGCACCAATTTTAATTAAACCTTACTTAGCACGTTTAACTAACAGTGAGTTCTTCACTATTATGGTAAGTGGTATGACAGCTGTTGCCGGATCGGTTCTTGTCGGCTATGCAGCGATGGGCATTCCGTTAGAGCATTTATTAGCAGCAGCAATTATGGCAGCTCCATCAAGTTTATTAATTGCAAAATTAATTATGCCAGAAACAGAAAAAGTAGATAATAACGTTGAACTTTCTACAGAACGTGAAGATGCGAACGTTATTGACGCAGCTGCACGCGGTGCATCTGAAGGTATGCAACTTGTTATTAACGTAGCAGCAATGTTAATGGCTTTCATCGCATTAATCGCTTTATTAAATGGCCTATTAGGATTGGTTGGTTCTTGGTTCGATATTAAACTTAGCCTTGATTTAATCTTCGGTTACTTACTATCACCATTTGCAATCTTAATCGGGGTTTCACCAGGTGAAGCCGTGCAAGCAGCAAGTTTCATCGGTCAAAAACTTGCAATCAACGAATTCGTTGCATATGCAAACTTAGGACCACACATGGCAGAGTTCTCTGCAAAAACAAATATGATTTTAACATTCGCAATCTGTGGTTTTGCAAACTTCTCTTCTATCGCAATTCAATTAGGTGTAACAGGAACATTAGCTCCTACTCGCCGTAAACAAATTGCACAATTAGGGATTAAAGCAGTTATCGCTGGTACACTAGCGAACTTCTTAAACGCAGCAGTTGCAGGTATGATGTTCCTATAAATTCATGAAAGCCTCCTTTTTAAAAAGGAGGCTTTTTTATATAGTATAAACATAATTTTTATATATATTAAATCCTTTATGTCTAGATGTATAGACAATATGTTACAATAATTAGTATGTCTGTTTATTTTTTCTTGTACAAGAGGGATACTACTTGATGTCGCTCGCTAAAAAAGGACTTCCAGCTACATGGTCCATTTCTTAATAATTGTGCATACTACAAATATCCAGCACGAATTATCTTTAAGGAGGAACGTTTCGTGAAAGATAAGTCCTATAAAGTCCTCTCTATGTGGATTTTACAAATTTTATTTTATTTTACTACTGTACATGTGACGAAATATGAGCACGCGCTCATTTTTACAATTATATATGTCATCATAAATGTACTATTCCTATTTTTAGCTGATAAAACAGCATTTATTTTCTTCATACTGGGAACCATTATTTCAGTATTCTATTTATTTTATGAAGCATGGCTTCACTTATGGAGTACATCAGATCAATGGGAATATATTATTACCCACTTCCTGATGGCAGCTAACTTCTTCATTGTTTATATTTCAACCCATCTATTAAAAAAGGTTATCCTTAAAAATAAAGAGTTAACTGAACGAGTGAGAGTGCTTGAGCAATACATTGGAGAATCAAAATTATTAACAAGACAAGAATTCGAAAGACGACAAGCATTATTAACAACTGCGATGAATCGTCGGAATGAAACAGGCATTATCATTTTCTTCGATTTCACTTCCTTTAGTAAATATACGAAGGAAAGCGTCATGGATCGTGTAGCTTCATTATTAGTTGATACAGTCAGAACTGACTTTGACCTTGCTGCTGAATATGACAGCAACACATTAGTCATTTTATTACAAAACACAAATAAAGCCGGTGCTGACATTGTAATGAACCGTCTACATCCAAAAATGAAGCAATGGCTTGCTGCTGAAGCAATTCAAGATATTAAAATAAAACGAGAACAAATCAATACAAAAGGACATACCCCACTATGATGACACTCGTTATACTCCTTTTATTTATTCTGTTCTGCGTACTTGTTTTCTGGATCAGCATCACATTTTCAATTAAATATGTATTGATTTTTACCGCCTTTCTATTCTCTACTTTACTCGTGTATTACTCTTTCTTAACAATTGCGGGCTTAATTCATCGAAATAGTAAACGAAAAGATCGTACGCTAGAACATTATCCAAGTGTAGATATTTTAATACCTGCCCATAATGAAGGGGTTGTTATTAAAGATACATTGGAAGCGATGGCAAAGATTGAATACCCAGGCAAACTAAACGTTTATTTATTAAACGATAACTCTCAAGATGAAACACCTGAAATTGGCGATGATTTCGACAGAGCTTATGCTCATATTCATCACATTCGTGTACCACCTGGCGAACCGAAAGGAAAATCGCGTGTATTAAACTACGGCCTTAGCATTTCGGATGGTGAATATTTCTGTGTTTACGATGCAGATAATCAACCTGAACCACATGCACTGCGAATGCTCGTAGAACATGCTGAAACAACAAAGGATGCCGTTGGAGCAGTTGGACACGTTCGTACAGTAAATGAAAAAAGAAATTGGCTTACACGAATGATTTCATTAGAATTTCAGATTTTCCAGCTCCTTATGCAATCTGGACGCTGGCTATTATTCCAAACAGGTTCACTAACCGGAACAAATATGCTTCTTCGTCGTTCCGCATTAGAAGAACTTGGCGGCTATGACCCTTATGCAATCGCAGAGGATGCCGAATTAACATTAAGAATTACCCAAAAGGGCTATCTCTTACCAATCGTCCCGGAATCGATTACATGGGAACAAGAACCTGAGCATTTAAACATTCTTATTAAACAGCGTACACGTTGGCTTCAAGGAAACTTATACATTTTAGAAAAAATGTTTTCTTCGTTAAGCTTCTTTAAAGGAAAACTTCTCGTCCATTCCTTACAACAAGTTTTAGTGTATGTCGTATTTTGGCTATTCCTAATCATTTCAAACGTTTGGTTTGTAATTGGACTGCTCGGCATATTCCAAATTCAATATAGCATTCCATTACTATTTATGTGGTATGTCGCATATATTACATATGTTTCTCAATTATTTAGTGCCCAGAGCGTCGAACGAACCTTTACACCGACCAATATTTTCATAAGCGTCATTATGTACTTTACGTACGCACAGCTCTTTACGTATTTGTTTATTCGCAGTCTCATTCTTTACTTACGTGCAAAGAGCAAGAAACAAGTAATTGGTTGGGATAAAACAGTACGATTTAAAAAAGAAAAATAGATTTCATTAAAAAATAAGCACAGAGCGCCGTATGCTCTGTGCTTATTTTTTACCGTAATACTATATATCAGACAATACCCCTTAGCAGAAAGTTATTTCACGTCCATCCCCCAACGAACGATCGACCTTCATTTATATACGAAAAAGTGATTGCTATTTTTGTAGAACCAATTGCTTCTCTTGATGCTCTTTACGAGTTTCAGTCTTCGGTTCCGTGCTTTCTTGGGCATTTCGATGTGCCACACGTTTCAAGCAAATATGCTTCCACTTTCTTTCGTAACGTTTCATTATTCTAGTTGTCCCCCTTGAATGCGATTTAAAACTATTTGAAATCGCTTACAGGAAATAATATAGCACATATACATAAAAGTGACAACACATTTCCGACATATTTTTGTCACAAATATGAATATAATGTGTAAAATATCGGATATTGTCGAACCATATCGATTTTTCTTTTTAAATTACCGATATCTATAGTATTCCGCAACAAAGTAATGCTTTTCCTACAATAGGATAGAACAGTGAAAAAGGACTGCCGACATTCGACAGTCCTAATACTATTTATATATACAGAATTTTTTTCTTCTATTATTAATTTTATTTCATACGCCCTTCTTTTTGCAACTCTTTAAATAGTGCTGCAATCATAAAGAAAATAACAAATACAAATGGGAATGCCGCAATAATCGACGCAGTTTGCAGCGCCTCTAATCCACCGACATACAATAAGGTCGAAGCTATCGCCGCTAGAACAATACCCCAAACCATTTTGATGCGATTTGGTGGGTTTAAGCTACCATGTGTCGTTAACATCGCTAGAACAAACGTAGCAGAGTCTGCCGATGTAATAAAGAATGTTGAAATAAGTAAAATAGCTAACACACATAAAGCCGGGCCCATACTACCCATCTGGTCTAACATAGCAAACAATCCTACTTCTGTGCCCATTTCTTTAATTTGACCATATATATTCGCCCCGTCGAACAATTCCATATGAATACCTGTTCCTCCGAAAACAGAGAACCAAAGCGCACCAATTACTGTTGGTACGAGTAACACACCAATAACAAATTCACGAATTGTACGCCCGCGTGACACACGAGCAATAAACGTACCTACGAATGGTGACCATGCAATCCACCATGCCCAGTAGAAAATTGTCCATGACTGAATCCATTGATTTCCGCCTTCATTTAATGGACTTAAACGGAAACTCATACTTGGTAATTCTTGAATGTATGATCCGATTGTTGAAGTGAAATAATTCATAATAAAGTTTGTTGGACCTGCAAATAATACAATTATCATAAGTGCAAACGCTAAAATAATATTCGCATTACTTAAATATTTAATTCCTTTATCGAGTCCCGTTTGCGCAGATAGCATATAAAGAACAGTTACAATTCCAATGATTACTAGCTGTGTCGGTAATGAGTTTGGAATGGATGTTAAATAACTAACACCACCCGCAATTTGCTTCGCCCCAAGTCCTAATGATGTTGCCACACCAAATACTGTCGCAAATACAGCTAGAACATCAAACATATGTGCAATACGGCCATGTTCACCGCCTTTAAATAGTGGACCCACTGTCGCACTAATTGTACTTGCTCTTCCTTTTCTAAATGTAAAATACGCAATACATAATGCTACAAGTGCATATAATCCCCACGGATGTAATCCCCAATGGAAAAATGAGAAACGAAGTGCAAGACGTGCACTCTCTTCAGTCGCACCCTCTCCAAACGGAGGTGTGTATAAATGATTCAATGGTTCTGCAACGCCCCAGAAAACCAAACCGATTCCCATACCGGCACTAAATAACATAGCAAACCATGTCATATAACTATAATCAGGTTCATCATCATCTTTACCTAAACGAATCGAACCGTACTTAGAAACAATTAAGAAAATAGCAATTCCTAAGAAAATAGAAACGGAAATAATATAGAACCATCCAAACTTACTAACTAACGCAGCTTGAATTGCAGTCGTTACATTTCCTAAGCTACCTTTTCCAATAATAGATTCGGGAATAATCCCCCAAAGTGTAAATGTAATACATAATGTTAATGAGACAATAAATGTTTTCGTCAGTTTCCTCATCAAATCCCCCTTCTTATGTTTCATTTCTTGTGAATATCATAAATTCCGATGTGTTAAATCGGATAGAAAACCATAGTTTTTTGTGGTGATTTTCTTTCGGCTCTCTCAAGTTTGCCTTCACCAATTAGAGTTCTTATGGACAGCCTTACCTTCCGTACAACCTTTTCACTCTGCAAGAGCTACAAGATTGGAATACTACTGTCAAATTGTGTGAGAAAAATGCGGATGGGAAG
This sequence comes from Bacillus sp. P4_D3, assembly GCF_056401855.1. NCBI lineage: Bacteria > Bacillati > Bacillota > Bacilli > Caryophanales > Bacillaceae > Bacillus > Bacillus sp. P4_D3. Next base: position 49,864 of record NZ_JBFUIN010000004.1, on the reverse strand, counting down.
AGATTTTCCCAAAAAAGGATGTGTTACAGTTTTAAAAAAGGGCAGATTTATTCTTTATAACCCTTTCTTCTTGTAACAATTATGCGGTTTTTTTGCTAGTATATAGCGCGTGTTTATAACTTCACAAACGAGATGTTTATGTTTATATAACTATATTACCCATAAAACGGTAAAATACTCAAGGAATGTAACTGTATAGTAATCATTTTGTAACACGTTAGTAATACTTTTATCTCCACTGAAAAAAATGTTGTAGTAAAAATTTTGACTATAACTATAAACCTACTAAAAGTACGGAGTGAAAAACGCTTCCCTCTAATTCTAGCTATATTACAAATTGTTAACGACTTATTACGAATGGTTTGTAATTGTGTGTTTTCCCAAAATCCGAAAAAATCTGTTGCTATAATGAGGACACGAAAACAAACGCAATGGAGGCTATCATGAAAAAATTAATTGGAATAGCAACAGCAGCAGTTTTTGGTCTTGGGATTTTCACCGCATCTGCTAACGCAGAAACTGTTGTAAAAACAGACGTACTAAATGTACGAGAAAACCCTACTACTGAATCAAAAGTTGTCGGTAAATTACAGAATGGTCATAAATTAGATGTTCTAAATACAGAAAACGGATGGTCACAAATCAAATTAGATGGTAAAGACGCATTCGTAAGTACAGAGTTTACAAAGAACTCTTACTATGTAACAGCTAACGTATTAAATGTACGTGCTGAAGCGAACACAAACTCAGAAATTCTTGGAACGCTTAAGAAAGACGATATGATCGAAACAACGAACCAAGTACAAAATGAGTGGTTACAATTTGAATATAACGGGAAAACGGCTTATGTTCATGTTCCTTTCTTAACAGGTACAGCACCTGTTATCGAGAAACAAGAAACGCCTGCTCCTGCTCCTGCTAAAGCTCAAGCGCCAGCTAAGGCTCAAGCACCTGCACCAGTAAAAACAGCTGCTAAGCCTGCTGTGAAAGCTGCTGAAACTAGCGAACCTTCTAATGGTCGTGAGTTAACAGTTGTAGCTACAGCATATACAGCTCATCCGAGCGAAAACGGTGGCACATACGGCGGCCGTGTATTAACTGCAATGGGTCATGACCTAACAGCGAACCCAAACATGAAAATGATCGCTGTTGACCCGAAAGTAATCCCATTAGGATCTAAAGTATGGGTTGAAGGTTATGGAGAAGCAATCGCTGGTGATACTGGCGGTGCAATTAAAGGTAACCGTATCGACGTTCTACTTGGATCAGATAGCGCTTCTCAAAAATGGGGACGCAAAACTGTTAAAGTGAAAATTTTAAAATAACCAATGACTGCTAAATTACAGCCGGTTCTCTTTATTGAGAGCTGGCTTTTATTTTTTTATAATAGCTATAAGGGGGTTATGTCCATGAATATACAAGCAAAAGTAGACTGGGTCGGTACACCAAAACCGTACATATATAAAGATGATGTAACATATGATGCAATCGCAATTGACTTCTCGCTAACAAACGATGACAATCGCTATAAATTAATTGTGCTCAAGTCTGAAGAAAATACACATTACAAACTCGTACAATACGGAATAAAACCAGGCTCTCAAAAGCCATTCCCTATTGATATTCCATTCGAGCAAAACATGTTACCAATTATAAAACAAATATTACATGATCCATATGTAAAAGCGGTATTACAAGAATCACGCTCTTAATTCCCAAAAAGGATGTTCCTAGTAGGAAAGTTCAACTAGGCAACATCCTTTTTTGTAATCAGAATTTCATTTTTTCTGTTTTGAGCATTTTTTGTTTATAATGGTAAAGGAAAGAAATCTGTGTACGGAGGAATATTATGCTGCAAGACTCAATTACGAAAGATGAAATTATGATGATTGCGAATGAATTCGTTCAAGGGCTTGATCCACAGCAAGTTGCTGATCAGGAGCATGTCGCTACAGCTCGGCACCTATATCGTAGTGGTGTTGTCTATAACGTTGACTTTGATGGCTATACACTATCCGGAACTGTAAATGCTGAAGGCAGTGTATATAGCGTTCACATCCCGATTCGTAATGTCACTGAAAGCTATTGCGATTGCTTCGCGCCAACGCAATGTCAGCATATGCTTGCTGTGTTACTATCTGCAGCTTCTAGTTTTGGGCAGGTAGGAGATGTATTAACTTTATTCAAAAATAATACAAAACCTTCTCTTCCTCCTATTCGAACTGCACGACAAGTATTGCAATCATCAGCTTTTGAAGAAATGGATTATAAAAGTTGGCAAACATACTTTGAAAATGAATATGAATCATTTAAAAAAGAACAAGCGCGGCTCACTTATAAACAAATGTATTTTCTTATGAGTCTTTTTACAGACTTCTATACAAAATTAGAGCGGAAAGCTCCGCGCATCGTTGCTATTCATGAATTATTTAAGTTGCACGCGGCACTTTATTGCTTTCAAAAATTATTAGAAGAAATTCAAGAATTTGAAGCAAACAAACTATATTCTTATCACCAACCAGTTAACGTCGTTCGCCTATTCGTTGATAAAGTTGAATCTACCGTTAGGGACCTAAAAACAGAGGAGATTCCAGAAGAATCCAAACCGATTTTACAAGAAACAGCTCGGCTCATACATGAAGCATTCTTCTCTACCGATGCCTATACACAAGAGCGATTCTTCATTTATCGTCACGTATGGGGTGAACTGTTAAGAACAGAAGAGCAGCTACAAGAAGAAGAAAAACGAATCGATGCTAAAATCAATCCACTTTCCAAAGCATTAGCATCTTCTCATCTGCTCTTTTTAAATAATGAAGACTTATCGGCAATGGAATTACTCAAAAAACAGCCTGCTTCTGTTGTGAGCCTTTACTTCTATTGGTTAGAAGAGTTATTAAGTGCGATGCAGTGGGACCGTGCTAAAAGCTGGCTTTCCTTTACTTATAAACAAGTAAAAGAAACGATAACGGAACAAGAGAATACCGTCTTCATACAAGATATCGTTCGATTATTTGTGATGATGTATGAGACATATGCAACGCATACGAATGAACAAGCGGGATTAGAAATGATTTTACAAGAACTATTACCGTATAGTTTCACAAATTATGAACAATACGTACTAGCGAAGAAACAATACCATGCATGGACGGAACTTCAGCTCTTGTATGGATTCGAAGTAATCGAACTTTTGAAAGAACCATTGAAAGATATTGAAAAAGAAGCGCCCGAAGCAGCACTTCCTCTTTATCACCATGCCGCAATGGAAGCAATTGAAGAGCGAAATCGCAAATCATATAAACGTGCCGTTCGTTACTTAAAGAAATTACGGATGCTTTATAAACGACTGAAGCGAACTGATGAATGGGATTCTTTCATTATTCATATCGCTAACTTACATTCACGTCTGCGTGCACTACAAGAGGAATTACGGAGAGGAAAATTAATCGATGATCATACAAACTGAAGTAACAATTAGGCTCCAGCACGTTAGTCAAGGTTGGTTCCTTTGGGGAGAAGATGATAGCGGTACGCTCTTATCCGTAGCAACTTGGAAAAAAAATGCATTCGCATGGCACTCTACTTCCTTCTACGGAACGTTTTTAAAAGAAGCAACGTATGAGGGAAAACAAGGCGTTATGTTAACGAATGCACAGGCATTTGAATACATCGCAAATAAACCGATGAATTCATTTGCAAATATGCAAATGAACGGTCCTATTACGGCACTTACAAAGGACGCAAGTGAATTATGGGACGCTTTCGTCAGCGGCAGCTTCGCACCTGACATGAAGCATTGGTCTCAGCAGCCATCTTGGAAAGTTCAGAATACCTCAATTGAAGATGACATGTTAGCATCGCTTTTCTCTGCCGCTGTGAACGAAAGTATTTTGCAAGATGCTCGCTCAAATGACGGATGGGAAGATGCAAAGAGACTATATGAACATTACGACTTTACGAAAAGGCAATTGGAAGCAGCACTACATGAAGAAGATTGGCTTCGAAAAATTGGTTACATTGAAGATGACCTTCCATTTACAGTCGGCTTAAGACTACAAGAACCGCAAGAAGAACTTGAAATGTGGAAGCTTGAAACAATCGTTACACCAAAACGTGGTGCGCATCGCATATATGTATATGAAAGTATCGATTCCTTGCCAAAACGATGGCACGATTACGAAGAACGGATTCTTGAAACACAAGAAGGATTCAGTAAACTCGTACCGTGGCTAAAAGAGGACGACAAGTTCCGAGAAGAACTCTTTGAAACGGAAGCTTGGAACTTCTTAACCGAAGCAAGCAATGAATTACTAGCAGCAGGTATTACAATTTTACTACCATCATGGTGGCAAAATTTAAAAGCAACAAAACCAAGGTTACGTGTACAGCTGAAGCAAAGTACAGCACAAACACAGTCTTTCTTCGGTATGAATACGCTCGTTAATTTCGACTGGCGCATTTCAACGGACGGAATTGATTTATCAGAAAGCGAATTTTTCGAACTCGTTGAGCAGAACAAGCGTCTTTTCAATTTAAATGGTCAATGGATGAGACTTGATCCTGCCTTTATTGAAGAAGTAAGAAAACTAATGCACCGTGCCGATAAATATGGACTAGAAATGAAAGACGTGTTGCAGCAACATTTATCTAGCACGGCGGAAACAGAAATTGTAGAAGACGATAGTCCGTTTAGCGATATTGAAATCGAACTAGATGGATATTATGAAGAACTTTTCCAAAAGCTTCTGCACATTGGAGATATTCCAAAAGTAGATACACCATCTTCGCTACAAGCAACACTCCGCCCGTATCAACAACACGGGATTGAATGGTTGCTATACTTACGAAAGCTTGGATTTGGGGCATTATTAGCCGATGATATGGGACTTGGAAAAAGTATTCAAACGATAACTTACTTACTATACGCTAAAGAAAACAATCTCCAAACAGGTCCTGCATTAATTGTGGCACCAACATCAGTCCTTGGAAATTGGCAAAAAGAATTCGAGCGTTTCGCACCAAGTTTACGTGTTCAGTTACACTATGGTAGTAACCGAGCTAAGGATGAGTCATTTAAAGATTTTCTTCAATCAGCAGATGTTATATTAACTTCTTATGCATTAGCTCAGCTTGATGAAGAAGAACTTAGTACGTTATGCTGGGACGCTGTTATTTTAGACGAAGCACAAAATATAAAAAACCCACATACGAAACAGTCGAAAGCAGTAAGAAACTTACAAGCAAATCATAAAATTGCTTTGACCGGTACACCGATGGAAAACCGACTTGCTGAGCTTTGGTCTATTTTCGACTTTATCAATCATGGGTATCTCGGAAGCTTAGGACAATTCCAGCGCCGCTTCGTCACACCGATTGAAAAGGACCGCGATGAAGGAAAAATCCAGCAAGTTCAGCGGTTTATCTCGCCGTTTTTACTGCGTCGTACGAAGAAAGATCAAACAGTCGCATTAAACTTACCAGATAAACAAGAACAGAAAGCTTATTGTTCACTAACTGGTGAACAGGCTTCCTTATACGAACAACTTGTTCAAGATACATTGCAAAATGTAGAAGGATTAAGCGGAATTGAAAGACGCGGATTTATATTACTTATGCTGAACAAGCTAAAACAAATTTGTAACCATCCAGCCCTTTATTTGAAAGAAGAAGAACCACAAAATATCGTCGAGCGCTCTATGAAAACAAAAACGGTAATGGAGCTCATCGAAAATATAAAAGACCAAAATGAAAGTTGCTTAATCTTCACTCAGTACATTGGCATGGGGAACATGCTAAAAAGTATGTTAGAAGAAACATTCGGTCAGCGCGTCCTCTTCTTAAACGGGAGCGTACCGAAGAAAGAGCGTGACAAGATGATTGAGCAGTTCCAAAACGGAACGTATGACATCTTCATCTTATCGTTAAAGGCTGGTGGAACAGGATTAAACTTAACTGCTGCCAACCATGTCATTCACTATGACCGTTGGTGGAATCCAGCTGTAGAAAACCAAGCAACAGACCGTGCTTATCGCATCGGTCAAAAACGCTTCGTTCACGTTCATAAGCTTATTACAACGGGAACACTCGAAGAGAAAATTGATGAAATGTTAGAACGAAAACAATCATTAAACAACGCCGTCATTACAAGCGATAGTTGGATGACCGAGCTATCAACAGACGAACTAAAAGAATTACTTGGCGTATAAAGTGAAACTTTAATCAGTGGGGGTTTTGTTCATCCCCCACTGATTATTAGCCTCCACCAATCGGGCGTTTACGGGCTGTTAATCTCCCACCTAACTTCTTTGCTCCAGCTGAATTTTGAGGTGGGAGTTTTACTGCCCGGCGAATAGCGGGATAAAGTGGATGTTTCTATTCCCACAAATAGCGGGATAAATAAAAAAGGAGCAAATCTCTAACTGAGATTAGCTCCTTTTTCTATGCCAAAACCAATTGCTTATTATAATTCCTGTTAACCCGCCGCACGTATCAAGCAATGAATCTTGCCACATCGGTGTACGGTCTCCCGTAAACCATTGATGAATTTCATCAAATGTTGCATACCCCGCAACGAAAAGGAGGGCGTATGCAAAGCACCTTTTTCTCGAATAACCCGATCGATAAAAAGCATAATACGTCAATGAACCGAGCATAAAGAACACCATAAAATGAGCACCTTTACGAAGGAAAAACTCAACAAATCCACCTACACCTTTATTTGCGATACTAACAGGTGTACCTCCGCCATAATCGATAGATACCCATGAAAAATGCTCTTTCACAAACTCAACATTTATATATTGCTCAATATCCGAGCGCATATCCTGTTTTTTATATGGCTGTGCTGAAGAATAGAAAATAATCCCCATCCATAGTAATACAGGAATCCAAAATAACCATTTACGATTCATTCTCCCGAAACTCCTCTCTTAGTCTTTTAAGAGTACCAAAAAAAAGAAAAAATTTCACGCCAAAACATGACATTTACCACCTATTTATAAAGTGAAAGGGGGTGATAAACATGGCAATTGAAACAATCGTAATGGATTTAACTTTACGCCTTGTATTAAACGGAGGATTAGACAAAAACGGTAAAGCAGTTTTTAAGAACAAGCAGTTCAAACGTGTGAAAACAAATGCAGATTTAGGAAAATTGCATGAAGTAGCACGTGCTCTTGCTTCACTACAACAATCATCACTTCACGCTGTACAACTTGTAAGCACGTCAGATCTTTCTAACCTGTAATTAAAAAGGAGGGAATAAAGCATKCAGGTACTAGAGTTAGTTTTCGTAAAAGAAGATGGAAAAACAGTTGTCTTTTCTATCGATAATCCCATTACACCAGTAAATGAACTAGTCGTAAATCAAGTAATGGATACCATTCTTTCTTCATCTGTATTTTCATCAATTGGTGAAAATACTCGTAAAAAAGGAGCTCGCCTCATAGAAAAAAATGTATCTGAGGTTCAGATCACTCCGTAAATCAAAAAGACGAATCTGCATTATTTTGCAGATTCGTCTTTTTTCTTCGGCATTTCAATTGGAATAAAGATGTTTGAAAAACCAACACAAACATACTTATAATTCTCTCCGCCTAAATCAAACTCTGTCGTATATGTTGAGAAGAAAATATAATCATTTCGCTTTGTATAATGTTCGATTAATAATCCAACTTGTGGTTCAACATACTTATTTGCCAATTTCTTTCCCGCTGATGCTAAGTCGCCAAGTATACCCTCTTTGTTTTCTTTCTCAACCTCTTCTAACTTCTTACTCACATCATTACGCTTCATAAATTGTTTTGCTGCCCAATCCGTATATTCTCCCTTACCCGGATTACTGTTTGCTAAATAAACTAAGAGAACAACAGCTAGAGCCATAATAATATACTTTTTTTTCATACTATATCACCGCCTACTCTTTTCTATTTTCATATATATGTACAAGCGATGCAAATTAGAAAGACTATCATCTATTGATTGTAAACGAACCGTAAAAATTTACAATACGAAACAAAAGATTAACAATGATTTTACATTATTCGTATATAATTATATTCAGAATACTAATTTTATAAGGGAGGATTTTAGAATCATGAATAATGAAAATGATATTTTTATTTCTAGTTCTACAATGATGCTCGAGCCTTGCAAACACCCTTATTACCGGACAAAAATGATCGACAGTAGCGGCAACCCCCTGCACTCTTGCCAAACAGCTATCCAACTCATAAAGAAATCTTGTCTAACACATGTTCATTCTACTTATCAAGGTAGACGTCGTGCAGTCCAAATAAACTTTAAGCTCAAACAAAATGTTCCAATTCCGATTAATCATAAAGAATATATTTGTGCTTTCCCAACAGAATCTCCTTCTTCTCCAAACTGCATTTGGCTGTTCTATAACCATATAGAGGAGATAGAGTTTTCCAAAAAAACTAACAAGGCTAACATTCATTTTTTTAACGGAACTACCATAACAATACAAATAGGTTCTCATAAGTTACAGCAACAATTTTTGAAAGCTGGACATATATTATCCCGAATGAACATAAAAGATTCACTACACTTAAAAAACCCCTTGCCACATTTACTGCCTTAATGTAAATAGAATGGAACGCAATATTTCCTTTGCCTTCCATTCTACTTATTATTCTTATCCCCTTACACTATCTCTCATTTTCTCAAGTGCTTGTCGATATACCCATCTCACTTGATAGTACGTCATCCCCATTTCAGACGCTATTTCCCCCATATTTTTTCCTGTAAAAAACCGCTCTGAAATGATGTATCTCTCCCTCTCATCTAACACACTCATAAAGTCCTTCGCTCTCGTTCCCGTATCTTCACACTCAAATCGTTCCTCATACTCATCCGTGCATACATACCTCTCTTGCACTACGCATTCTTTCTTCAACCTTTCCAATATATAACCACGTACCGTTACAACCGCATAAGCAGGAAAACTACCTTTCTCCTCCTCATACCTTTCATACGCATGCCAAAGACCAATTAAACCACATTGATAATACTCTTCATAATCTTGGTAAATATGTAACCTCTTTATTTGATTTACAATCATACCTTCATACAAAACAACCGTATCTGCAAAAGTCGCTGGCTTCACACAGTGCCCGTTTCTAAAAGGTATACCTCTTTAGTATTCCGCGGTACCTCTACAATATAAAATGAGAAAGGAAATTTCATTGTGGGTAATTTCAAATAATACTGCCGGAATTTGAAATTACACTAGGCAGTATTTGAAATTCTGCTTGGGGTATTTGAAATAGGGGTAAAAATAAAAAAGATGGCTCTAGGATGAGCCATCTTTTTAATCCAATCATATTATACAGGCATACCTGGTAAAAACGCCGCAATTAACATAACAATTGCCGCTAAGAATACTGCCTTAATAATGAATAAAACGATAATCGGAACAGCTGCTTTCACTTTACTTAATCCAGCTGTAACTTGTAATCCCAACCAAATTAATACTAAATTCCATAAATAGAACAATTCAATCGTATTACCGATTCCATATGCCATTGAACCTTGTTCAAATAATGGCCCCAAGCTTGTATATTGCGTTGCTCCACCATCTAAAATTAAAGCTATAACGCCATTAATAAGTCCACCAAGAATAAGAACAATATTCGCATATATAACAATCGTTAATATTTTTTTATAAGACGTATCATTTCCAAAGAACATCATAAATATTTTATAAATAGCTGCGACAAATAATGCACCAATCATTGCTCCAACAAAACCAGATCCAATCCCATAAATAACTTCTGATGTAATTGAACTCTGGCCAGCAAGTTCACCTAATTCTTTCTGCATTTTAATCATTTCAGGTGATGTGTTCACAACATATGTCGTCAAACCACCTACAAGTCCTTGTAACAATGCAACTAGGAAGAACATACCCCAAACTTTCTCACTCGTTTTCATTCTCTCAAACTGCAAACCTGGAGATGTAATCATTCCAAATAATGACGGCTTCTCTCCGCCAACTTTTTGCGTATTCAAATTCGCTTCCATCATAACGCCTCCTTCTATTTATATAACCCGTTCTAACGGGCGGTTCACATCCTCATTTTGAGGCTACGAACCGCCCACTAGAACGGTAATGTTTAGTAGAGAACCCTTCTCTACTACACTAATAATTTACTCATAACGAAGTGCTTCAATTGGATCTAATTTCGCAGCTTTGTTCGCTGGAATTAATCCGAAGATAATACCTAGTGTCATAGAGAACAATACGCCCCCAACGACAACTTCCCATGAAACGAGCGGTGGCCACTTCGCAAATGTGGAAACGATATATGCCCCGCCATACCCAAGACCAATTCCGATTAAACCACCTAGAAGCGTTAACAWAACGGCTTCAATTAAAAACTGTAATAAAATTTTACTACGTGTTGCTCCAAGTGCTTTACGTACTCCAATTTCACGCGTACGCTCCGTTACAGATACAAGCATGATGTTCATAACGCCGATACCACCAACGACTAGTGAAATACCAGCGATACCACCGATGATCATCGTCATAATACCTGTCATTTTTGAAATACCTTCTTGAATTTCTTTTAAATTCATAACCTCGTATTTACCAGTTGTATCACTTGGTTTACGACTATTTAACACATCGGCAGCTTTTTTACCTGCTTGCTCTAAATTATCTACATTTTTTGCTTGAACAGAAATATTTTGAATTTCATCTTTTCCATACAGTGTCGGCCATAATGAAATTGGAACTAGTGCTTCTGATGGTCCCATTCCCATAAACTCATTATCTGATTTATAGACACCAATAATTTGCATCGGTTGACCCTTCATTTCAATAATTTTACCGACTGGATTGGCATCCTTAAACATCTTTTCTTCCATTTGCTTACTAATCATGACAACGTTATTACCTTGATCCACATCTGATTCCTGTAAAGAACGTCCTTTTAACAACTTTACTTTATTTACTGCAAAGTACTCACTGTCTAATCCAGTAATATTCACCATTTCTATTTTATCTTCAATATCAATTGGTTCCATACTTGAATTTGTTGTTACAACATGTGCGATCTCTGGAATTTTTTTAATTTCAAAAATATCTTCCTCAGTTATCTTCGGTGCCTCTACCATTTCCATACCGAATGGATCATTCATATCTGCACTATAATGAATCGGAACCGTTTGATTACCTGACCCAACAAATTGTGATTTCAGTGCCGCTTCCCCGCCCTGCCCAATCGCAACGACAGTAATAATAGAACCAACACCGATAATAATACCGAGCATCGTCAGAGCTGAGCGTAGTTTATGAGCTAAAATAGAAGATAAGGCAATTTTCATACTATCTAGTAAGCTCATACCGCACACCTTCTATCTTCTGTAATTTTCCCATCCCTTAGTACAATGCGACGAGAAGAATAAGCAGCTACTTCCTCTTCATGCGTAACCATAACAATCGTCGTACCTTCTGCATTGAGCTTCGTGAAAATATCCATAACTTGTGCACCAGACTTCGTATCAAGTGCACCTGTCGGCTCATCGGCCATAATGAACGTCGGATTATTTGCAATCGATCTCGCAATCGCTACACGTTGCTTCTGTCCACCTGATAACTCACTAGGTAAATGGTGTACTCTATCTGATAATCCAACTTTTCCAAGCGCTTCAAGAGCTCTCTGACGACGCTCTGCTTTCTTCACCCCACCGTAGATGAGCGGAAGTTCAACGTTTTCCACTGCGGAAAGACGCGGAAGTAAATTAAAATGCTGGAACACAAAGCCGATATATTCATTACGAATTAAAGCTAGTTTTGACTCGTCTGCTGTTAAGATATTCACATCATTCAGCATATATTCGCCTTCTGTTGGACGATCTAAACAACCGATAATATTCATAAGCGTTGATTTACCTGAACCAGATGGTCCCATAATCGAAATGAACTCACCGCTCTGAATCGTTAAACTAATACCATGTAAGATCGGTACCGCTAGCTTCCCTTGATAATACGTTTTAGAAATATTATTTAACGTAATCATTTCTCTTTCACTTCCATTCCGTCATACACGTTGTCGGAAGGATTTTTAACCACCTTTTGCCCCACTGTTGTGCCTTCTACAATCTCTGTCCAGTCTCCATCAGTAGCACCTTTTTTCACATTTTGTTTACGAAGCTTTCCTTTCTCTTCGATATAAACAAATGCATCTTCGCCTTTTTCTACAATGCTCTTAGTTGGAACAGCAATCATCGTTTTGTTCTCTAAGCTTACTTGCAGAGAAACGTGATAACCTGGAGATAAACCATCTTGGCTATCAAGACTTGCTTTATATGTATATTGAGACATATTTTGAGTTCCCTCACCAGCAGCTTGAGCCATCTCTGCACTCGTTGGGAATTCACTTACTTCCGTAATCTTACCTGTCCACTTCTTCTTATTATTTGCTTTCGCAGTTACAGTGAACGTTTGATCTTTTTGAATTTGTGACTTTTGAAGCTCTGTTAAAGTCCCTTGAACTTGGAACGGATCTTTAGAAGCAACTTGCAAGAATGCTTTCCCTTGACCACCTAATGCCTGAGATGAACTTTGTGCCGCATCTTTGTCTAACTTTTGTACAACACCCGTAAAGTTACTATAAATCGTAAGTTCCTTCTGCTTTTTATTTAACTCTTCTTTTTGCAACTTCCCTTTCTCTTTCTCAAGATCAGTTGTCTTTTGTGCCATTTCTAACTCACTTACTTGCTCTTCCATTGGGTCTGTTACTTCTTTTCCAGCCCCACTATCTTTTACCTTCTTAATTTCTTTCTTCAATGAATCAATCTTCTTTTTCCCTTGATCATAACGCATATCAGCCATCTTCTGATCAAGATCAGCTTGCTTCATTTGAAGATTAATTTCTTCATTATCATAAGAGAATAATTTCGTTCCTTTTTCTACTTCTTGTCCTTCTTTCACTGCAATATCTTTCACTTTTCCTTTAGTCGGATCCGCATAGAAACTTTCAATATTTCCTGGCTTCACTTGACCAGAAATTAATTTCGTATTATTAAGCTTACGCTCTGTCACTTTCTCAAAACTTACAGCATCTGTCTTCGCCGTACCTTTCTTCTTACCTTGCATTACAAAAATATTAACTGCTGCCACAATAACAATTAGTGCAATAACCCCGATAATAATCCATTTCTTCTTCTTGTTTGGAGTACGAACCGTATTAGGTAACATATTCTCTCTCCTTTTATATCTTAATAGTTTAATAGATGTTCAATTGTATAAAACTTTCTGAAAATTATAACCGCACTTACATTGTTACACTCATTTTACAAAGTTTTACACAATCATTTATATTGTAACAAAAATACCAATGATTAGAAATATGACATCCTATCTTTTAAGATAGTTTTAAGGAAAAGAAAAATCCAATTTAAATTAGTTTTTTTGTATTTAGATGATAGATTTTCATCTTACACAACATCAATTTCATGCTCCCTCATTTTTGTCATATATATTTGACATTTTATTTTTCCAAGTGTAGAGTGTCATATATATGTGACACTTCGGTACACAAAGCCTACAACTATTAATAGGAGGTTTATATTTGAATAACGTTAAAAACTATCGAAAATCTGAAGGCCTATCTCAGCTAGAATTAGCTAAAAAAGTTAATGTGGCTAGACAGACAATAAACTTAATTGAAAACAATAAATATAATCCTTCTTTAGCTTTATGTATCGAATTAGCAAAAGCGTTAAAAACAGATTTAAACAGCCTATTTTGGGAGGGAGATTAAATGATGAAAATTGAATGGAAAGAAAAAGTTTATAATAATTTTATTGGAACAATTAGTGAAAGAGATGAGTATCAAAAACAAGAAATCAATAAAGAATTAGCTATAGCTGGAATTGGTTTATGGTGGTTAAATATGTTGGTAATGCTTATTATGTTACTCGTCGATACTATGAACCATACAATATCTATAGGCACTATATTTATTTTTCTAATTAATATGATTTATACTAATTATTTAATCTTTAAATTGAAAAAGAAGGGCCTAAATGATACTGAGTGTGCAACAGAAGAAGAGTATTTAAAACATAAAAAGACATTAAAAAAAGCTGGCTTAAAAGCAGGTGCACTTTGGGGATTCCAAATGTTTGTATTTATGACTTATATCCTTCCTTATTTAGGTTCAGAAGAAATCTCTGTCTCTTTATTTGATGTTGTACTTTGGGGCTGTGCTGGGGCTTTTTTCGGTCTATCCATGTATATAATCGCTTTATTAAATCTAAAAAAATTATATTAAATAACTAGCCCCTCAGTAACTGAAAGTGCTATTTATTATATAAGCGATTTACACATAAAACTTTAATTTTACATATGGTCGTCCTTTCGATTATTAAAAAAGCGATCCAAAATAATAATTGGATCGCTTTTCTTAATAAAATATTACGCTACTTTGGGACCTTTTCTCTCATGTCCACGTTGCACGATAAATAAGAATACTGTTGATAAAATACCGCCTGCTAATAGTAAGATGAAACAGCCGTCCCAGCCAGAACGATCAACAATAACACCAATTGCTGCGTTTGCTACGAAGCTTCCTCCAACATAACCAAACAGACCACACATACCAACTGTTGTACCTACTGCAAATTTCGGTACTAATTCCATTGCACTTAAACCAATTAAAAACTGTGGTACATAAATTAAACAACCGATAACAGAAACTGCAATACTCACAACAAGTATGCTAGTTGCTTGCCAATATACAACCGTACCAACAACAACCCCAGCCATACTAATAACACATAATGGCATACGTTTCCCTTTGAATAATTTATCACTTAAAAAGCCGACAATTAAAGAACTTGGAATCGCTGCTGCCTCAAATATTGAATACGCTGCATGCGCTTCTGTTTTTGTAAAACCTTTAACTGTTGTTAAGTAAATTGGTACCCAGTTAATAACACCGAAGCGAATTAAGTAAACAAATGCATTGGCAATACATAAATACCAAACGAACTTATTTGTCACTACATATTTCATTAAAATTTCTTTTGGTGACATCTTGTTAGCATTATCTGCTTTTTCAAGATCTTCATAGTCATTACGATACTCATCAATTGGCGGAAGACCTTCAGATTCTGGTGTATCCTTCGCATTAATCCATACTAGAACTGCAATTACCATAACGATAATCGCTGGGAAAATAAATACGCCACCTTGCCAATGACTTTCACCAAAAATACCTACACCAATTCCAATGAATGGCGGAACAAGTAATCCACCAACGTTATGTGAAATATTCCAAAGACCTGTTTTCGTACCACGTTCTTTCTTTGAAAACCATTTCGTCATAACAATACTACACGGTGGTGCTCCCATACCTTGTACAATACCGTTTAGAACAAGTAATGTTAAAATCATCCCAAAGGAAGATGCAAAACCGAAACAAATATTAACAAGCCCAGATAAAAATAAACCTACTGCAATAAATCGTTGAGCAAAAGCCTTATCCGATAAATTCCCCATAAAGAATTTACTAAGTCCATAAACAACAGCCATTACTGCACCTAATAACCCGATTTGTGTAGTGCTAAATCCGTACTCGTCTACTAAATACGTAGTAGATAAATTAAAGTTACTACGAACTAAATAATAAGCAGCATACCCAACTGAAATTCCCATTAGCACACGAATACGTAATAATTTGTATACCCTGTCAATCATATCCGCCTGCAATCTCTCAATTGCAGGTGCTGGCTTAAGCCATTTAAACATATTCTTTCGTCTCCTTTTCTCACTGCTGAGAGAGACGTTGTCTATTCCATATCTCGATTATTCCACTATTTGATATATTTTTGTTCGTCCTTCTAACCGGCTGACCTTCTATCTCTTTCTGATTCTTCGCAAACATCGTTGGTACGCCAAACGAAACTTTTTCTAAAATGTGCCCCGCTTCTTCTGATAAACAATAATCAATAAATAAGTCCGCAATAAAACCACTCGGTGCACGCTTCAGTTTCGAAATCGCATTAACAGATAACCCTGTTTGCTCAGGCTCATTACTTACAATAGGAAAGCCTTGTTTCTGAAGCATTCTCTGATCTCCCGCAAAATTGATGCCTATCATATATTCACCGCTCGCAACCAGTTCTGCGGGCATATAACCATTCACCGTTACTTCACCAACTTGCCTTGCAAGATTCTTAACATACTCTTTCGCTTCTCTTTCACCTAAAGTATCAATAAGTGATTGAAACAAAGTATATGCTGTGCC
This sequence comes from Bacillus sp. P4_D3, assembly GCF_056401855.1. Lineage (NCBI taxonomy): Bacteria > Bacillati > Bacillota > Bacilli > Caryophanales > Bacillaceae > Bacillus > Bacillus sp. P4_D3. Next base: position 33,578 of record NZ_JBFUIN010000004.1, on the reverse strand, counting down.
GGAAACATTTGGATCAGGCATTGCAATCTTACCCGTATATACCGGATCTAATAAATCTTGCCACCTTGATGGATATGGAAGACCGAGCGGCGCTATTTCTTCATTCCACCGCTCTTTATTAATCGCAATTGCCAGTTTCTCCACCTCATAACCGTACCAATAACCGTCTTTATCTTTAACAGTCTTTGAAATACGATTCGCATGCTGGCTCGTAACAGAAATAGAAAGGTTCTTTTGCTTCATCATTTGATGCGCATCCACTGTGCCGCCAATAATAATATCCGCCTTCGGATTTCCGGCTTCCTCTTCCACTCTCCGAAGAAGTTCTTCTGTCGATAGACGAATAAATTCATATGTACACCCGCGCTGTTTACAAAATGATGAAAGCAAAGCCTCACCAACTTCCTCACGGGCAGCTACATACGCAACGAGATGACGATCATCCAAAATAGGGAGACCACTTTTATTATATTTAATAGAGGTTGTATCTCGAGAGCAACTAGACATCGCTCCTCCGATTATTAGCAAAAAGAAGAAAAAGGCTATCTTTCTCATGACACACTCTCCTTTACAAATAACTCTGCTAGGGAGCCCTTCATATACATGACATTCCCGTTATTATCACCGAGATATTGCACAACAAAGTACGATGGATACACAGAAATAGTTAGAATATCCTCCCGCTCATTCTTTACACGTTTGCCTGTTTTATAGGCAGTAATATAAGCAATCGGCTCATTCTGTGATTGTAATAATTTCTGAATTTCTCCGTAATCTGTAATTTGCTTTGCGTATCGAATAGAATCAAATATTGGCGTAAGATCTATAGTACGTATTACATCCCCTTGCCTCACTACAACTTCCTTTGCCTCCGCAAAGAAATTACTAATGCGCTCTGGTGTATAATACAGACTTAACAAATACGTTTGAAATGCTGAGATCATCGGATCCGTACCATTTTTTCCGTATACATTAGCCTCATACTGGAACAAGTCACCTACTGCAAAAGTACGTTTATGTCCATTCAAGTACGTTACTTCTCCAGTAAATACTTGTTCTTGATTCTTAGCTTCTCTCGGCTCTATTCGAATTCGGTCAAAGAATGAAACAATCGTATGCAACCGAACTTCATCCGTTACAACAATTTCTCCCCACTTCTCATGCCTTACTTTCACTTCAGTAGGAAGGGATTCATTCACTCTTTGTAAAACGGCTTGTTTGTCATCCACAATTGTGATTCGATTATATATTTGCTTCTCAATAACATAAAACAAAATAAGAGAAACGATCATACAAAAGACAAACATAAGAATTTGAAATGATAGCCTTTTCATTTCTGCCTACCTCCAAGATAAAAAAACGTTGTTTCGAAAATACCGCATAATTGTTTCATAAATGTATCATTTAACCGCTTTCAAGTTTTTTATGTCTTCCATCCGTCTTGGAAGTAAAAATGTCATACATATTGTAGTTCCCATTTCTTCACTACTCTCAATTCGCATACTTCCGCCTTGCTTCTTCATAATCTCCTGACAAATGTATAAGCCATAGCCATTCCCGTAACTTGAAGGAAGCACCTTACCTTCCGGAGACTCATTCCATTCTGCAAGCACACCTTCATCCATACCAATACCATCATCATGAACAAAAACCTTTGCTTCCTGCTCATTTATAATTACATTCATACGAACTTGCGTAGCATCACTATATTTAATCGCATTATCAAGCACATTCAAGAAAATTTGCTTCGTCTTATCAAAATCCGCAACGACGTGTACTTCCGTTAACTCATTCATAACTTCAATTTCAAACTGCTGCAACCTGAGTTTCACAATCGAAACCGCTTCTTCTGCCAATTCTTTTATATTCACGACCGTAGGTGACACTTCAAACGTACTCGTCCCGTACTTTGAAGACTTAAGTAATTCCTCTACAAGTGATAATAGACGCTCACTTTCTACAGACACATAACGGAGGCTCTCCTGCACATCTTCCTTCGACTGTAACTTTGGAATTAAATCTACATAACCGATAATTGCCGTAAGCGGTGTTTTCAGCTCATGCGTAATGCGGTCCAAGAAATCTTTCTGTTTCTCTTTCTCTTCCTTCAGCTGCTTAATATGCAGCTCAATCCCATCAGCCATCGCATTAAAGGACGCTGAAAGCTGCGCAATTTCCACATACTCATTTAACTCAATCTTACTTTCATAATCTCCATTCGCAAGCCGATGTGCCATTTGCCTTAACTGATCAATCGGTTTATGGAGAGACTTCGCCAAACGAATCGCAAAGAAAATACCAGCAGCTACTAAACAAAGAGACGTCATTAAAAATGTCCAACTCACATTTGTTAAAACTTCCTTCTCATCCGTTAACTCATTTATAAAACGAATACTACCAATGACATCGTTTCCATAATAAACCGGACTTGAAAACAAAAGAATTGGAGCTGGATCTCCCTCCTCGAAAACATACGATTTCTTTCCCTTCAAAGAACTCTCAATGTCAATATTCCGATGAAGTAACGCTCCCTTTTGTGTATCTGCAACAACATCTCCATTCTTCCCAATCATCTGCACCCGGACATCCATTCGCTTCGCTAAATACGAAGCAATTAAAAGTGAATTAGGCCCTAACGTCTCCACTTCTGCTTCCTTCTCTAAATAATTCATCGTATAAATTTGCGCTTCCACACTTAACTTTTCTAAGGAATCTGCCGCATTATGATACACATTCTTCTCCAGTGCAATATAAACAACGGCATACAAAAGAACAAGAATTGGAATCAACAACCCAACTATTCCAAACACCATATTTCGTTTTAAAGACATATCATCACCACTTAACAATCTATCTTATAGCCAACGCCATAAATTGTCTTAATATACTCTCCGCTCGCACCGAGCTTCTTTCGCAGTCTCTGCACCATAATATCAACCGCTCTCGTATTTCCGATATACTCAAACCCCCATACCTTCTCAAGCAACTCATCTCTCATGAACACACGCTGCGGATTCGAAACAAACAACTGACATAAATTAAACTCTCGGTACGTTAACTGAACCTCCTGCCCATTCACATGAAGCTTTCGTTCCTTTGGACAAATAAGTAAATCACCAGCCCGAATCACCTCATGATTTAAAGGAACCTCCTTCTTCTTCACGCGCCGCGCCATATTCTTCACTCGAAGAATAAGCTCCGCATAATTAAAAGGCTTCGTCACATAATCATCAGCTCCAAGCTGAAGACCAAGTAACTTATCATTCATCTGACTCTTCGCTGTCAGCATAAGCACCGGAATATCACGCTCCTTCTCTCTGAATAAACGTAACAACTCATACCCATCCGTATCAGGAAGCATCACATCTAAAATAAGTACATCCGGCTGCTCATTCCATCTCTCTAAAGCTTCTCTCCCATCAGCCGCCGTCAATACTTCATACCCTTCCATCTCTAACTGCATCCGAATCAAATTACGAATACTCGATTCATCATCTACTACAAGTATTTTCATCATTCTCCTCCTTCCATCCTGTATTATAGTACAGTTTAGTATAGCAAAAATCATACAAAAAAAGAGAGGGTATTGTCGAACATGTATTGAACGACAGTACCCTCTCTCATTTATTAAACTTATTTTTCATACCCATGAGGTTTCTTTTGATGCCAATCCCACGCATGCTCAATAATTGTCTTCACATTTACGTACTCAGGATTCCATCCTAACTTCTCTTTCGCCTTTTGAGAAGAAGCTACTAAGCGCGCTGGATCTCCTGCACGACGTGGTGCTACCTCAGCTGGAATCTCATGATCCGTAACTTCACGAACTGCATCAACAATTTCTTTCACACTGAATCCATTACCATTTCCTAAGTTGTAGAAATCACTTTCTCCACCATTTTGCAGGTCCTTAAGCCCTAAGAAATGAGCTGCCACTAAATCTTCAACATGAATATAATCACGGATACAAGTACCATCTGGTGTATTATAATCATCACCAAACATCATAATCTTCTCACGTTGACCTAACGCCACTTGTAAAACAAGAGGAATTAAATGTGTCTCTGGGCGATGATCTTCCCCAATAATACCACTTGGAGTAGCACCAGCCACATTAAAGTATCTGAAAATCTTATATCTTAAATTTGAAGCTTGGCTATACCAATGAAGCATCTTCTCAATCGCTAACTTCGTCTCTCCGTACGTATTCGTCGGATTTGTCATCGTTTCCTCAGTAATAAGGTCTACATCTACCTCACCATACGTTGCCGCAGTAGAAGAGAAAATAAACTTATCTACCTTAAACTCATCCATTACTTCTAGCAAGCAAAGTGCACCATACACATTATTATTATAATATTGAAGAGGCTTCTCCATACTAACTCCAACTAAAGAATCAGCTGCAAAATGCATAACCGCCTCAATATTTTCTTGTTTAAAAACATCTCTTAAAAATGCTTTATCACGAAGGTCACCGTTATAAAACTTCGCACCTTCCGTAATCGCATCTTCATGACCAGTTTGTAAGTTATCTACTACTACTACAGATAAACCTTCGTCTACTAATTTTTTCACAGCGTGAGAACCGATATAACCAGCTCCGCCACAGATTAAGATTGAATTCATTGTCTTCCTCCTACATATATTAGGATTTCTTACTTACTCACTTTCTTATTATAAAAGGTATACGATTGCTCGTATACCTTTTGTGTACCTTTCATTACTTAGCCACAAAATAATCCGTTACATATTGTGCCCAAACTTCATGCCCTTTAGCACTTGGGAAACCGAACTCCTCTTGTAAGTACGGTAAAATTGCTTTCGTTGTTGCATCAGGCCACGCTYCCCAATGATCAACATATGTATAACCATTTTGCGTCGCAAATTGTTTTAACGCTTCAATCGATTTCGGATAATTCTTCGCACCATACACTGGGTTTGATGGTTGAATCATAATTGTAGCGCCTTTTGCACTAGTAGACAGTGCTTGAACAAACTTCTGTGTATTCACAACAGAATTTCCATTACCGTTTTTTCCGTTATCAGTAATAAATGGTGGCTCAAATAAAATTACATCTGGATTTTCTTTCGCAATCTCTTTATCGCGTTTATTCGTGATTAATTCCTCTGTACTTTCACCCTTATATTCCTTTACCGTCACATTCCATAAACCTTTACCGTAAGAAGCCTCTAAATTAGCAGTGAACTTAGCTACCCAAGCATCTTTTTCAGATGAAGAAGCTTCATCACCAACAATAACAAGATTTACAGCCTTTTTATCCGCAGCAGCTTTCTTTAACTTCTCTTTCACTGCATCTGGCAAGTTCTTTGCGTACGCTTCATTAAAAGATGCCTTTGCATCTTCCTTTTTCTCTTCTTTCTTCGCTCCGCTATCTTTCACTTCAGCCTTTGTTTTCGTTACTTCACTCGTTTGTCCTGTTGCATTCGCAATTTTCTTATTCCAATATAGTTTACCGCTCACAACCGAAGCAATAAACAATACAAAAATAAATAGGACAAGTACTGCTTTCTTATTCATCGATTCACCTCATCTATTAATCTCACAACATATAATACTAATATAAATCTAAGCAAAAATAAACCCAACTCCTTCCAAAGGAGTTGGGTTCAATACACATTACTTCGTTAATTCAAGATGTGCTCTTAACTTGTTCGTTAAATCTTGTTTTGCTGCATCTGGAACATAGTAGTACCAAATACCGTCAGCGGCCTTGTGACCGTCACCTGGGATTTGAATTTCCTCACTGTTCTGCAAGCAATCTTTATAATTCTTTTGAATATCAAACATTTGATCTTGAGTTAAACTTGTTTTTACGTTTTTCTCAATTGCTTTTAATACATCACCGTAACTTGCTAGAGAAGAAACACTAGCACCTTTTTTAATTACCGCTTGGATGACTTGACGTTGACGCATTTGACGGCCGAAGTCACCGCGTGGATCTTCGTAACGCATACGAGAGTATCTTAATGCTTCTGTACCATTAAGATGTATATTCCCTTTAGCAAATTGCGATCCTTCATATTTAAATTCTAAATCATTATTAACATCTACTCCACCAACTGCATCCACAACATCTTTAAAGCCAGCCATATTTACTTCAATATAATGATCAACTGGTACATCAAGGAAATTTTCCACCGTTTTTACAGCCATATCGATTCCACCAAAAGCGTATGCATGATTAATCTTATCCTTTTTACCTTTACCTACAATTTCTGTATAAGAATCACGTGGAATACTAGTAATTTTCATAGATTTTTTTTGTGGGTTTAATGTGAATAACATCATCGAATCTGAACGCCCTGTCTCATCCGCTCTTTGATCCACACCCATTAACAAAATAGATATCGGCTTATTATCAGCTACATCTACTTTCTTATCACGTTTTTCAGACTTATCACGATCTAACGGCTTATGTACTGCATCCAATGTGTTCGATACATTAGAATAGACATAATATGCATATGCTCCTCCTGCAATCACTAGAAAACCTATTATACCTAAAATCCAAAATAAAATTTTCTTTTTCATAACTTATACCTTCTTTAATTTTTATTTATAACTAATTATGCATTATTGCTATTCACCATATTACAACAAGTACATTTATAAATAAAAGCTTTTTTATTCCTTATGATTGTAATGAAAGTTCGCTTTTTATTTGAGTAGTTGATATATCTTCAGTTCTTGGCAAATAAACCACTTCACAATATTCTTTTAAAAAATCAAATTTCCCTTCCCAATCATTCCCCATAACAAATACATCAATTTCATACTTTATAATATCTTCAATCTTTTGTTCCCAAGTATTTTCCGATATTACTAAATCAACATATCTAATACTCTCCAATAACATTTTTCTCTCTTCAAATTTAAAATAAGATTCTTTTCCTTTTAATGCATTAAATTCATCTGTTGATAATCCAACTATTAGATAATCACCTAGATCTTTTGCTCGTCTTACTAAATTTATATGACCATAATGTAGTAAGTCAAATGTTCCATAAGTTAAAATTCGCTTCATATTTTAAAATACACTCCTAAAATCTTCTTATTTATTTTTTAAGATTAATCTTTTTAAATCCTGAGAAATACTATTAGGTAAAACAAAAATAATTATTATATATATCGTGCCAATGACTAAAGATTTAACCGTCATATTTATAAAATCATTTACAAACATTTTTGGGATGAAATATACGAAAATAAAAGTTATCAATGCTGCCAAAAAATAAGTATATACTCCTTGGAACATAAACTTTAAATCCAGATATTTTCGAATTAGATATATCCTAAAAAAGCACACCATAAATTCAACAGCTACTATAACAATTGTTGCACCTATTGCACCATATCGTGGTATAAATATTATATTAAGTGTCAGGCTGATTATTGCACCTAGCACTAATGGTAATACGTATTGTTTATCCTTCTCAAAAGCGAGCGCATATTGATTTGCAAAGACACCACCTATCGGAATAAAAATAATGATTAAACTTACCCAAAACATTAGAGGTGACATAGGAATAAAGCTTTCTCCAAAGAACCAAGGAACAAATTCATAGGAATTAAGCATTACGATATTACAGAATAATAGTGAGAGCACTATCGTATAATCTAAAGACTTCTTCAAGTATTTATGAAGAATTTCATTTTGGTCATTAACAACCATATTTGCGAGTCTAGGTAATAAAACCATACTTAGCGAGGTAATGACAGCCAAAATAATTCTAGATATTTTTTGTGATTGATCATAATAGGATAATTCAACAGGGCCAGCTATCATTCCTAAAATTGTTTTATCAAATGTAATATATACTTGAATAGATAATTGTGGAATTAGTAGTAGTAAGGCAGCCCTAAAGTTATCCTTCAGGTACTGTCTATTAAATGAAATCTTTGTTACATATTTAGATAGCCCAATCCAAAATACTATATTTCCTAGCAAGGCCCCTAAGGACATTATAAGCATATATTTCCACAAGTCATTTTCACTGCGAATCAAAATAAAGATCAATATAATTGATACAGATTTAATTAGCATATTTCTTAAAACTACTTGTTTAATTCTTTCAATTCCAATATAAAACCATGAAATATCAAAAATAACTCCCAAAAGAATTGGTAGTTGCAACAAAAAATACATTCTATATTCTTGATTTACATTCATAATATAGAATATATATAACCCTATAACTATAATCCCCGCTAAAAATTGAATTAACCATAGTCCCCAAAATGTTTCATTTACTTTATTTTGAGACTCTCTATTTTTTGCTATATTTCTAATCCCCAGTTGACCAATCCCTAAAAAAGCTAATACACTTAAAATTTGAACAACTGAAAAAGTATAACTATTTATTCCTAGTGCCTTTACTCCTAAGACCCTAGAGAGAAATGGCATAGTAAGAATTGGAGTTATTATAATAAATAATTGATATAAAGCATTATATAAAAAGTCACGTAATACTTTTTTCATATTGTAATTTTAGCTAATTTATTTGTAATTATTCATATTTAAATAATCACTATATATATATTTAGCCACCCTTTCTGAATACTTAAAATCAGTATACTCATGAACTATCTTTTTTATATTTTCCCTTTCAGTTTTATAATATTTTTCATCAGTAAGCAATTTCTCTAATTCACAGATAAAATCATTGTACATGTTCACTTTTGGGCCAGGTGTCCAAAATTCAAATGGATTTAATAGGAATCCCCTATTATTGCGATATTGAGCTAAATCTGTATTCAAGAACAATATCGGCTTATCTACTAAAAGATAATCAAAATAAACACTCGAGTAATCTGTTATTAATAAATCTGTTTCAGACAATATTTGGTATATATCTAAATTATATTTTGCTAAAAATTCCAACGTACATAACTTGATATTAGAAAAGTCCCCTAATGTTTTTTTATAATACTCCTCCTCTTTAGGGTGTAATTTCACAATAACTGTAGTTCTATTTTTTAGTAAATAAGTATTAAATTCATTAATATCCATATCTGTTAAACCGAATATATTACATTCTCTATTCAAGTCTGATTCTTCCCTAATATACCCTTTTCTGAATGTCGGCATAAATACCATTAATTTATCATTTTCACTAACAGAAAAGTACTTCAATATAATGTCTCTCTTTTCTCCCCCCCTCAAATTTAAAAGATCATTTCGAGGGAATCCAGTGATAACATATTTATTATTTATTCCTATACAAGCATTCAATAACGTAGTGTATGTTTCTGAGCTAGATATTACTCGATCTAATGTATCGACCTTCTTTTTATTCATGGTAGTTTCATTTTCTAATAGCCCCATTTTTTTCAATGGTATTCCATGCCATAATTCAATGAATTTTTGTTTCTTTTTCATTTTTTTTATAGGGCCATGCGATGTGATAACAATATATCCCGTCCCTAAATGCATAGCATTTTTTATTGGGTTTTCTAGTACTTTTTGAAAATTTATATATATTAAATCTAAATCATCATATTCTTTAATCATAAAATCATATAACACTTTTACATTAGATCCTGAACCTGGTGCATAATCTATAAAAATTAATTTCCGGGGGTTTATTCTTAAAAAACAGAAAATAATTCTAGCAATTAAAAATATAATTCTATTCCTCATATTTTCTCTCCTGGCTTACTATTTTTCAATGTAACAGCAATAAAAATTTCTTCCTTATTTATCTTTTCACGATATTCAAAAGAAAATTAGTCGTTCTTTCCCCCAGAATCCTAAACATAAATAATCTGATTTCCTTTTTAAACTTTTTATCCTTGGTAATCCAAGACCCATTAAAATGATGAATACAATACGTATTTTTAGTTACTTTTAAAATCCCTGTTTTATATTCTTTAGGACAAAAATACTCTTTAGGATAAATATGCATCCCATTATTTAATATTTGATAACTTCCATTAGCCTCAAATCCTTGATCAGAGCAAATTTCAGTGATAATTTCTACATTCGTAGTTGTATCAAGATCCCCGTTTTCTAAATAAAAACTTCTATTATCATAGTATTTCAAAAACATATTGATTGCCTGACTATTTTTCATAGCTCCTATAATTCCTGTTGGAATAGTAATATCATCTTCAAACCCACTAAAGCTGTCATGCCCTAAAAATGCATCAAATCCCTTTAAAACTTCCACATCCGTATCAAGATAAATACCACCATAATGATAAAGTGCCCATAGCCGTACATAATCAGAAACAAATGCCCACTTTTTCTCCTCATAAGCCTCTTTTACAAATTGATTACAATTAATGTCGAAATTCTCCTCATTCCATTCCACAAATTCATAATCTGGTAAATGTTTCTCCCATGACTCTAAACATTTTTCTATAAATTCCGATTTTTTATTTTTTCCAAACCAACAGTAATGAATTACCTTAGGAATTTTATTCATTTCATTATGCCCCATTCTATAAAATAATTTAATAAATTGTATCTTTATTTAAAAATAGACATAATGAATTTAAATTCATTATGTCTATTTTTAATATATTAACTTATAAAAACACTACCACAACCTGATTTCATAGGGAAGCGGCGTACTATATCCCAATAATAGGTTGGCAAAATAATAACTTAGTGCAAAAAGAATAAATACAAGCTTTGCTTTTTGATTTTTTTGTATAAATAACGCAAAGATAATAATTTCTGTAATACTAATATAGAAAAGTAAACGTCTAAATATTAGCATTGGATACAAAGGAAATGTTAATATTAAACTTATATAATATATCCCAAATATAACCTCATGCTTCTTTAAATGAATGAACTTCTCTTTATTTCTTACTAACCATATACTTAATAACAATTTAACAATTAATAGCATTGCCATTTTCCATGATAATGAGTATTCTAAATATTGACTTGATGCCCATTCTGTATAATAAGCATATTGATTACCAAAAAATTTAGATATTATTTTAATAATTAATTCGTCAAATCTAACAAACATCAAAGAAAAAGAAATAACTAGTAAAGTAACTCTTTTAGTATTGGTATTAATATATCTCGTTACTAAATTATGCAAAAAATACATTGGATAGAAGAATATTGCACTGGTATGAAACATAATTGTTACAACAAACATTAAATTATATTTAATGAACCTTTTATTGATTATATTATTTATATTAATCAAAAACAGTCCCATGGCCATAAATTGCCTTATTGTATTTAAAGAGGTATTAAAATAATATAAACTAATATAAAAGAATACAGCCATGTAATATACTTCTCTTGTGTCGCTGTAACTTTTTATTGCTTTATAAATTAAATACTGTATAAGAAACGCTATAACTAAGAAAAAGATTTGGACTGGTATGCCTAAAAACTTCATAAAATCCATTATATATACTAGCCCAGGTTCTGAAAACCAAACTCTCCCCTCAGTATACATTCTTTCATAAGAATAATAATCTGTCCCTACTCCATATCTAAATCCGGCTAATAGAAGAACGTACGTACTAGCCAACCAATAGAACACTTGAGCATATTTCCCCTTCAATAAGGTTAATAACGATAGTATTAGCATAAAAATATATGCAAACATTTTATGAACTCCTTAAACGTTTAAATAAAACTTCATACAAGCCTATCTTTAATAAAACAACACCTATTCTATGCTTAAAAGGTAATAAGTTGTAAGAATCTGAAAGACTATTCAGTTGCCTCTTTTTCTCTTTTACAGATTTCTTATTTTCTAATGAGTAATTTATTAAGTATATCCACAATCTTGCTTCAACCACTCCACAATATTTCTCATAGGGACTTTCTTTAAAAAATGTTTTTAATACATTCATGGTATTTATTAAAGATTCCTCAATGATCGGATTATAACTTCGAGTTATTGATCCTTCTCTCTGGATATAATAATACAAAGCTTTATTTATTACTTCTACACTATTGCAAAAATATAAATATCGTGGCATAAAACCTACATCTTCAAAGAAAGCACGATTTTCAAAGTATAGCCCATTTTGTTTAATTATTTCTGTTCTATACAACTTGTTCCAAGCTACAACAAAAGGCTCATCATGTTTACACAAGAAATTCTCTAGAATATTACCATTCAATAAATCTTTATTAAAATAATATTCTTTCTCACGAAGCTTACTTGCATCCTCAGCTAACCAAACCTTTTTAAAACCACAAATTACCAAATCAAGATTATCTGCAATGATTTTTTTATACAAAGTCTCATACATAGATTTATCTAAATAATCATCACCATCTACAAATGCTATAAATTCTCCACTAGCATGATTAATCCCCGTATTTCTTGCGACACTTAAGCCACCATTTTCTTGAGAAATTACTCGTACACGTTTATCACGCTTTGTAAACTCATTAGCGATATTTACTGTATTGTCACGTGAACCATCATTTATAACTAATATTTCAACTTCCTTAATACTCTGCGCAATAAGACTTTCCAAACACTTTTCAATATAATCCTCAACATTATATGCTGCTACAACTATACTAATTTTAGGCCTCTCCATAGTTTACCTCCTTCCATCGATTATATAATCCAATAAATTCTTTATTATATTTGGAATCATTGGACCAAGGTCCCATTAAAATATGATTTTCATATAAAGAGTAATCAACTCTAAAAACATTCACACTATCTTTAARATAATTTAAACTAGCAAATTTAATTTCTGTTTCAGTATACATATTCCCTAAATATTTTACTACTTGATTAGCTGTGTGCCCCGTGTCTACTGAATCATCTACAACCAAAATTTTATTTATATTTTTCATCTCATGTTTATTCATATCAAAGTAGATTTCTCTATCTACATTCTGATTATGAACTCCGGATTGAATTTCTTTACGTCTTAAATATTCTTTAAGGGATTTAGGAATAATTTTTATTACAGGTTTTATAAATTCTTTTAATTTATTTCCCTTACGTACTGCTTGGATTTCTAATAATGGCACCCTTAAGTACTCACTTATTGTTTCTCCTATTAAAAATGAACCCTTAGCTATAAATATAACTACATCTGGCTGAAAATCTTTTTCAATTTTAGTTGCTAATTTTTTGCTTTCTATTTCTAAATTTCTTATTGATAATTCTACACAATTCACTGTATTTACCTCTTTTTATTAATTTAAAAACTCTAGCGAACTTAGTTATATGATGGGCCATCTGTAGGCATTCCTTTTTTACATATTTTGCCCTTTTTAAATTTTCTTTGAATTTCTGTGGATCATCATTAAACTCTTCCATAACGTTGTAGTTTCTACCTAATTCTATAAATGTATGCGCATCACTACCTATAGCCTTAGTTGCATTATATCTGTTCGCAATTTCTAATTGAATTTCTGAAAAATATCCCTTTATATTTCTACCATTGTGAACTTCGATGATATCAATTAAATCTAGGTTTTTTCGAATCTCTTCTTCCACCAAAACTGTTTTATATCTTTTTTCATCATATGGATGAGGAATATATACTATTCCTCCTTGTTTTTTTATCTCTAGCATTGTATCCCTTGGAGATTTTCCCGGGCTTATCTTTTCATTTATAAATAATCCTATTATTTCACCCTTACTAGAAAATATTTCTTCTCCAATAATTACTCTAATTGAATGTTTCTCAAGAAAAGGTTTAAATTTTAACGCACCCTCAATTTCATCATGATCCGTAATCGCTACTACATTTATTCTTCTTAGTTTTAACATAAACAAATAGAACCACTTGCCTAAAGTGCTATCATGTGAATGACAAGTATGGGTGTGCAATTCAACATTTATCCCCATATATTCCTCCTACTTTCTAAACAAATAAATCAAAAAATTTAATATGCGCCTCTGCCGACTACAACATTCTTAACAGTTAATAGCAAAATCTTAATATCGAACCATAATGATGCATTATAAGCATAATACAACTCTAAATCTACCCTCTCTGGATATCCTACATCACTTCTTCCACTCACTTGCCAATAGCCTGTAAGACCTGGCTTTACAGATAAAAATTCATCTTTTCTTTTACCATACTCTATCAACTCTTCTTGTACCACTGGTCTTGGACCAACAAGGCTCATATCACCTTTTAAAACATTTAAAAACTGTGGAAGTTCATCTAAACTAGTCTTTCTTAAAAACTGTCCTACTTTTGTTATGCGTGGATCTTCAATTGGTTCTAATTTATAATTATTATCTATATATTTTTTATATAATATTTCATTGCCCTTTAGTTTTTCTTCCGCGTTCACAATCATTGATCTGAATTTATAAATATAAAATCTTTTTCCATCTTTCCCCATGCGAATCTGTTTAAAAAAGATAGGCCCTTTATTATCCCCTGTCATATATAAAATTGAAATTACAAGAAATATTGGAGAAAAGATTATCAATCCAACCATTGCTCCAAGTAGATCCATAATCCTTTTTGCACATAAATAAATAATATTAGGGTTTTTTATTTCCAACGTACTTTGTTCTAATGGCTCACTTGCTATTTCACGATTGTCCAAATATATCACCTTTTCCTTTATACATTTACCTTTTCTCTTTTTATAACCTCATTCATGTAATTTATTAATTCTTTATTTAAATTTTCATGTTGAAGTGMCATCTCAATTGTCGTCTTAATAAACCCAAACTTCTCTCCAACATCATAACGAACTCCTTCAAAATCATAAGCAAACACTCGTTGAATTTCATTTAATCGTTGAATCGCATCTGTCAACTGAATTTCCCCGCCTGCACCTGTTTGTTGATTCTCAAGGAACATAAAAATTTCTGGTGTTAATACGTAACGTCCCATAATCGCTAAATTCGATGGCGCTGTGCCTTCTGCAGGCTTCTCTACAAATTGACGTACTTGATAACGACGATCATTTTGTTCAACTGGATCAATGATACCGTAACGATGTGTCTCATTTTCTGGCACCGTTTGTACACCAATTACAGATGATTGTGTTCCTTCATATTGATCCATCAATTGACGTAAACATGGTGTTTCTGCTTGTACAATATCATCACCAAGTAATACCGCAAATGGCTCATTTCCAATAAATTTACGCGCGCACCACACTGCATGTCCTAAACCTTTTGGCTCTTTTTGTCTTATATAATGAATATTAATTCTTGAAGAAGCTTGTACTTTCTCAAGCATTTCATGCTTCCCTTTTTCTAAAAGGTTTTGTTCTAACTCAAAGGAATGATCAAAATGATCTTCAATTGCACGCTTCCCTTTTCCAGTAACAATAATAATATCTTCAATTCCTGATTCTATCGCTTCTTCTACTATGTATTGAATCGTTGGCTTATCAACAATCGGTAACATTTCTTTCGGCATCGCTTTCGTTGCTGGTAAAAACCTTGTCCCAAGTCCAGCAGCGGGTATAATCGCTTTTCTTACTTTTTTCAAATCTAGTACCCCCATAAACATTATTTTATCTATATGTAGCAATAACAAAAACCCTACCTATAGAGTCATATTTATAACTCCATAGGTAGAGTTTCTATTAGAAATAAATTATGGGCATCTAACCCATCCTCACGCCATGCTCCCGACGACAAGCGTCTAAGGTAGGTTCGAAATTAAATTTCTACCCACAGCACAACCGAGTGCCCCCATTGATAATGGTTAGGAGACATCACCCAAACTCTTCAATTAAAAAATACCAAACAATTTTTTGCGACGAATTTGTTCTGGGTCTTCTTTATAAATTGCTTTCCCACTAATTAATAAGTACGGATTTTCTTTCAAATCACTCATAACACTCATTCCGAATTCTTTCTCAATTAATTCGTAGCTTTCCGCTAAATGAAATCCTCTTGAAGTTGTGTTATGTGCATCTGAAGCAACCATATGCGTTAAATTATGTTCAACGAGTTGTAGTGAGAATTTTTTTATTTTTTTACCGAACTTTCCTAAGAGACTTCCTGCTGTCACTTGTGTTAATGCACCTTTATTTACAAGGTTATATAACTTATCTGGTCGCTCAATTAGTTCAGCATTCCGTTCCGGATGAACGATAATTGGGATCATTCCTTTAACACGCAGTTCATATAATAGTTGTTCTGCATAACGAGGTACATGATTAGATGGGAACTCAATTAATATGTATTTATCTGTTTCGTTTAAAGTAACAATTTTATCAGCTTCATAGTCTTCTAATAAATCACCATATAACCTGACCTCTTGTCCAGGCAAAATCTTTAGCGGAATATCATGTTGTTGTAGTTCATCATTTAATTGTTTCACTTGATGAATAATAGAAGTACGTTCATTTATATATTTTCCATTTTGATGGTGTGGTGTTGCGACAATTGTATGAATTCCTTCTTGAACAGCTTTTTGCGCCATCGCTAAACTATCTGTTACTGTTTGTGCACCGTCATCGATGCCAGGTAAAATGTGACAATGTAAATCAATCATTCTTCTCATCCTCCCTCTCGTATACAAATCTTTTTTCCCTTGAATATGAGATAAATCTCATATTCAAGGGAAAAAAGGAGATATGTTCTTACCATATCTCACTCTATTAGTTAGTTTGCACCGTAGTAATAATATGAGCCTTGTTCGCTTTCACGATCGTTCAGAACAACGCCTAACAATTTACCTTTTGCAGATTCTAATAATCCTTTTGCTTTTACCGCTGTTTCCTTTTCTGTCGATTCACTACGAACGACAAGAATAGAAGCATCGCATACATTCGCCATAATTTGCGCGTCTGTTACAGCTAAAATTGGCGGTAAATCAAAAATAACTAAATCGTACATACTATACGCTTGAGCAAGAAGTTCTTGCATTGATTTCGAACCTAACAACTCCGCGGGATTGGGCGGGATTGGACCACACGCTAAAAAGTGTAAACTATCAACTGATGTCGTTTGTACACACTTCTCTAAACGTTCACTATGTGTTAGTACATTCGTTAATCCGAAAATATTATCAACTTGGAACATTTGATGCATCGCCGGTTTACGCATATCTGCATCAATTAATAATACTTTCTTTCCTTGTTGAGCGAAAACAACTGCCATATTCGCTGTCGTTGTCGTTTTCCCTTCACTTGGGTTCGCAGACGTTACTATCAATGAATGTAAATTTGTATCCACAGACGCAAATTCAATGTTTGTTCGAATATTACGATATTGTTCTGAAATTGGTGATTTCGGTTGTTGATGAGCAATTAATTGACGACGTTGACGTTGATTTTTTTTCTTTTTAAATAAACTATTAAGAGCCAATTGTTTGTCCCCTCACTTTTCTTGATGATGGAGCATGTGATTTCACGTTCGTTGTTTCTTCATCCATACGAGCTACAATACCTAACACCGGTAGTCCAAGTAAGTTTTCTACATCTTCTTCTTTTTTCACTGTGTTATCTAAGTATTCTAGTAAGAATGCAAGACCAACTGCAGCCATTAAACCAACAACAAAAGCAATTGCTACATTTAACATCGGGCGTGGTTTAATTGGAGATTGATTTTCTCCAACTTCTGCTTTCGATAATACCGTTACGTTATCGACATTCATAATTTTTGCAACTTCACCTTTAAATACATCTGCAGTTGCATTTGCGATATCACGAGCTACTTTCGGATCTTTATCCTCAGCTGTTACCGAAATGACCTGTGAATCTTTTTCATTTGCAACATTAATTTTTCCTGTTAAAGCTTGCGCTGTCATATTTAAATTTAATTTTTCATTCACTTGATCTAAGATTACTGGACTTTTAATAATAACCTTATATGTATTCGTTAATTGAATATTTGTTTGTATTTCACCTGCTTGAATCATTGTCCCTTCTTGCTTCTTCTGATTCACAAGAATTTGCGTTGAAGATTGATAGATTGGTGTCATGAAGAAGAAGCTAATAATAGCACTTACTATAGCCGCACCAAAGGCAATTACGAGGATCATTGCTAAACGTTTTTTTAAAATATGAAATAACTCTTTTAAACTAATTGTTTCTTCCATAAGTTCCTCCAACTTTCTAAAATTTGCACATAAGAAAAAGTATAACATATAATCTTATATTTTTTTATTTTAGTAATATCTATGTATGATTGTTATTTAAAAACATATATAATCTTACAAAATAATCTTAAATATGACAACACATTCCATAGAATTTCCAAAATTTCCATTGTATCATTTTTTTTGCATAATGCAATAAAAAGCTATTGAATAACTCAAAAAAAGCCAATAAAAATACTTATTGGCTTTAAAAATTATTATATCATACATTATTTTCTAATAATATCCATATTGTTCCTTTTCTTCATTCTTGTCATTTAGTACAACACCAAGCAGTTTACCAGACGCCTTGTCTAAAATTTGTTTTGCTTTTACCATTTTATCTTTTTCTGTTTGTTCACTGCGCACGACAAGTATGACTCCATCACATTTGTTCGCAAGTATTTGTGCATCGGTAACCGCAAGAACTGGCGGTGTGTCTATTAAAATCATATCAAACATGTTATATGCTTCTAGTAATACCTCGTCCATTACTCGATTGCCTAACAGTTCCGCTGGGTTTGGTGGTATTGGACCTGACGCCATTAAGTATACATTCTCTATATCTGTCTTTTGAATGCATTGCATTAATTTTGCTTGTCCTAATAATACGTTCGTTAATCCATTTGAATGATGACTTGCAAATAAGTTTTGTATCGTCGGCTTACGTAAGTCAGCTCCGATTACTAAAACTTTTTTTCCTTGTTGACCGAAAACAACTGCTAAGTTTGCAACTGTCGTCGTTTTTCCGTCACCTGGATTTGCTGAAGTGACAATAAGAGAACGCATATTATGATCTACAGATGTAAATTCAATATTTGTACGAATGTTACGGTATTGTTCTGCAATACGCGATTTAGGCTCTTTATGTGTAATTAATTGTTTTAATGGCTTTCTTTTTTTTCTCCCGAACATGTCCTAGTCTCCTTTTTTAAATGCGACCCTTTATATGCTCGATGCAC
This sequence comes from Bacillus sp. P4_D3, assembly GCF_056401855.1. NCBI lineage: Bacteria > Bacillati > Bacillota > Bacilli > Caryophanales > Bacillaceae > Bacillus > Bacillus sp. P4_D3. Next base: position 14,570 of record NZ_JBFUIN010000004.1, on the reverse strand, counting down.
ACGCCCATTTCATTCATGATCGATATATTACGCTTTTTATCTACTTATTTCCACTGGTAAATCCGTCCATTCTCTCCCATATCCCACCATACTCCATGCCATTCTATTTTGTCCTATATAAAGATCGTAACAATATGACAATAGCTTCATTTCTTTTATACCTTTATCATTTATCTCAAAAGCGAGATAAATGATAAAGTAATTATATGGTAATTCAAATTAGTTGCAAACTAATTTTCTGACTAGTTTGTATTTTTATATTTATATCGATATATACAGTAAATAAAAAATCCTCCTGTATTTTTACAAGAAGATTTTTTTATTCTATCTATTCTTTTTTGTCGCCAATCGCAAATGTAATTTCAGCCTCGCAGGCAACTTCACCATCCACCGTTGCGATTGCTTTTCCTTTTCCAATTGGGCCACGTACGCGCGTCATTTCTACTTCTAAACGAAGTTGATCACCTGGGCGCACTTGTTTTTTGAAACGACAGTTGTCGATGCCTGCGAAGAAAGCAAGTCTGCCGCGGTTTTCTTCTTTCTTTAATACAGCAACTGCACCAACTTGCGCTAATGCTTCTACAATAAGTACACCAGGCATAACCGCATAATCTGGGAAGTGTCCATTAAAGAACTCCTCGTTTGCAGATACATTTTTAATTCCAACTGCTCTTTTCCCCTCATCCACTTCTAATATTTTATCAACAAGTAAAAATGGATAGCGGTGAGGAATGATTTCTTTAATTTGTTCTATATTTAGCATATAACAATCGCCCCTTTTGCAATATTGGTCTTACCACTTGGACATATTGTTATTATCCCATTTTGTTTATTATTTGTCATTATAAAGTACTACTTTACTTCCTATTATAAAAAAATGCACACACTCTATTCCATTAAAATAGTTGCACTTCCCAGCAACTGACACGGAGGTAGAAAAGAGTGTATGCCCAAATTAGGGAAAGGCAATATGTATTCGAACATTTTTTGCCTTAATGTCGTATTCGACTCATTATATTACAAACGTTTTCAAATATGGAAATATTAAATTTAACCATATATATGAATATTTTACCTGTTTTCTCTATTTTTCTCTATTTTTCTTCTATTTTCTTAATAAATTAAAAAAATATAAAGATATAAAAAAATAAAAAGGACCAAGGTTTGATACCTTAGTCCTTCTCACTTTATCCCGATTGGTGAAGGCTAATAATCAGCGGGGGATGAACCTCCCACTGATTAAAGTTTCACTTTATTTCAATGCACGACGTGGTAATTTATCGATATTCTCTAACATAATACCTGTACCAATAGCAACACATTGCATTGGGTTTTCAGCGATTAATACTGGTACCTTTAATTCTTCTGCTAGAAGCATGTCGATACCGTGTAATAAAGCTCCACCGCCTGTTAGAATAACACCGCGATCGATAATGTCCGCAGATAGTTCTGGTGGTGTACGCTCTAGTACGCCTTTTGCAGCTTGTACAATGATAGCTGCGTCTTCTTTTAGTGCTTCTGTAATTTCTTCAGAGCATACTGTAATTGTACGTGGTAAACCTGTTACCATGTCACGTCCGCGAATTTCAAGCTCTTCACTACGTGCACCTGGGAATACTGTACCAACTTTAATTTTAATATTTTCTGAAGTACGTTCTCCAATTAATAACTTATACTTACGTTTAACGTAGTTTAAGATTTCCATATCAAACTTATCGCCAGCCATTTTGATAGAGGAAGAGGTAACAATATCACCCATAGAAAGTACGGCAATATCTGTTGTACCTCCACCAATATCAACAACCATGTTTCCGCTTGGTTGGAAGATTTCCATACCAGCACCAACTGCGGCTACTTTTGGTTCTTCTTCTAAAAATACTGTTTTACCACCTGAACGTTCTGCAGCCTCACGAATTGCTTTTTGCTCTACAGATGTGATATTTGTTGGACAGCAAATTAAAATACGAGGTTTTGAAAAGAAGCTCTTCACGTCCAATTTGTTAATGAAATACTTTAGCATTGCTTCTGTAATGTCGAAATCTGCGATTACACCATCTTTAAGTGGACGAATTGCCACAATATTACCAGGTGTACGTCCCACCATACTTCTTGCTTCTTCACCTACTGCTAATACTTTTCCACTATTACGATCAATTGCCACAACAGATGGCTCATTTAATACAATACCCTTACCTTTAACATGAATTAATACGTTAGCCGTACCTAGGTCAATTCCGATATCTCGTGCAAACATTCCCGTCATTTCCTCCTCGATATTCAAAATCAGGTTACACCCGAATTCTTTTACACCTAATTTCTGATTTTATCATAAATTTAACAGAAACGTAATATTCGCAAAAAGAATTCTTCTGAAAATTATTACCGAATTCGCAAGGAATGTTTGCTATTTTAGATTTATTGGCGCACAGGGTTTTCTGTATCTTCTTTTCGATACTTCTGCTTTGTTGCTTCTCCTCCTCTTAAATGACGAATAGACTTATGATAATCAAGAATTTCCTTCACTTCATTTGCGAGCTCTGGATTAATTTCTGGCAAACGTTCTGTTAAGTCTTTATGGACTGTACTCTTTGATACCCCAAACTCCTTTGCGATTACGCGCACTGTCTTTCTTGTCTCCACGATATACTTGCCAATCTTGATAGTTCTCTCTTTGATGTAATCGTGCACACCACTCGCCTCCCTAAATTGGATGTGAGAAGTGTGAAATGAGACTCGCTGCATACGACTATGAAGTAAATGTGAGTGCTGTTTGTAAGCGTTAAACATTCTTGGATTTATAATGAAATGATTCACGATTTCTCACCTCAAACACTCTCTTTGCATTGGTTTATACCATTGTATTGCCCGCACTACTGATATATGCTACATGTTCACTATTTTTGCGGACTAAGTTAAGAAAAATTACGTTTTTTTGTGAGAAATACGTTAACAATGACAATTATGGCGAAAAAAAGTGACACCTCTTTATAAAAGGTGTCACTCTTCTCTTTCATACTCTTCTTCTAACAACTGATGGTGGGGGACTTCTTTCTTACCGGCAATATAATAATATAAAGCGAATAAAACAAACAATAAAATGATAGCAATCGACAGAACAGATAAAAATGACACAGTATCCCCTCCCTTTTGTAATATATATTCGAGAATCTCGTCATTTTTCCTTGTTATTGCAACTTTTTTCTCGAAATTGATTATTTTTATATAAAGTGAAACTTTAATCAGTGGGGGTTCTCTTCACCCCCACTGATTATTAGTTGAACCAATCGGGCTTTTACGGACAGTTGATCYCCACCTAACTTCTTTGCTTTCGCTGAATTTTGAGGTGGGGGTCTTACTGCCCGTTAATGCGGGGTGAAAATAAAAAAATCAGCTCTCCTAATGAGAACTGATTTTTTCACTTTATTATTCTTGTGAAGAAGAACCGTTAGATGATTCTGTAGAACCATTCGTTGATTTTTCTTCTTTTTGAGATTTCTCATCTTGTTTGCCGTTCGTCTCTTTATCACTAGTCGAACCGCTTGTTGATTTCTCTTCTTTTTGAGACTTATCTTCTGTTTTATTTTCTGGTTTCGTGCTTGTTGACTTTTCTTCTTTTTGAGATTTGTCATCAGCTTTTTTACCAGAAGCATTTGTCGCCTTTGCAGCACCTGCATCAGCTTTAATTTCTGCTACTGATTTATTTAAATAACGCTCAGGGTTCACAGCCACATTGTCTTTACGTACTTCAAAGTGAACGTAAGAACCAGCCTCTTTATTCATTGCATTTAGACCTGATTTTCCTAACACTTCACCTTGCGCAACTCTTGCACCTTTTTCTACTTTCACATTGCCTAAGCTTTGATAAGATGCTGCTATACCATTTCCACTATCTACTGTTACAACATAACCAAGAAGTGAATCTTTTTCAGCCTTCGTTACTGTACCACTTAAAGCAGCTGTAACATCAAATTCTTTTCCGTTTTTCGCAGCAATGTCAATTCCTTTATTCGGGGAATATGTGTTGTTATAAAAGACAAGTGCTTTTTCTTGTTCCGCCTCTGATGCTGCATCTTCATAGAATTTCTTCTGTACTACTACTTCTGCATTTACTGCAGCTGGCATTTTCACTACTTCTGAAGATTTTGTTACCGGTATTGCTGGATCTTCCGATTGTGTATACGGTGTTGCTTGATCTTGGTTCGGAGCTTTCTTTGGATTAGCCCCCTGGAACCATAGCGCAACCATTAAGATTACCGCCGCACAAGCAATGTATAGTGCCGGAAACACCCATCTTTTTTGAAATAAATGTACTACCTTTTGTGACTTTTTACTATTTCTTCCTCGCATTCCATCATCACCTCAGCAATCATTTTGAACAATATTCACTCATCCTATACAACCTATAACTAATTACTTTTCGACAAAATCTGTAAAAATATGTATAAGAATTGCAGAATTTCCGAGGAAATGATGAAAAAAGAAAAAACTGAGCGTTTGAGCTCAGTTTTTAGTCCATTTGTTTCTTTTTATACACGAAGAGCGTAATAACAAGTACTGCAACTAACCAAATAGTTATGTTCAATAAATTACTAGTAATTGCACTAAAACCTTCTCCTTTTATTACACTACTAACTGCAAGACCGATATGACGAGTTGGTAAATAATCGATTATTTTTGTAACGACTTCATTCTTTACAAACATTCCAATTAAATCACCGAAAAGAAATGTCATTAATATTGGTAATCCAATTGTTGATGTTTGCGGCACATTTTGAGCTAATAATCCAATACAAGTACCAATGAGGTTAAATATTAGCATTCCAAGAACAAAGATGAGTAATAATAATGCAAAATTACCTTCTAATTTACCTAAAATAAGTAGATTAATAAAACAGATTGCAACTGTAATCATACCTGTTAATGAACTTTTACCAATTAATACTTCAATAGATGATGCTGGTGATAACATAAGAACACGAAGCGTATTTTTTTCCTTTTCTTCAGCGATGAGCATTGCCTGTACAAAGCCTCCGACCATAACTAACGCCATCGCAGTTAACGTACTTGCTCCAACTTCTCTCATATTATCTGAGCGACTAAATAATACCGAAAAGACAAGTGGCATTACCAACATAATTAAAGTTTGTGAGTTCGTTTTAAAATCCTGTACCTCTTTCCGAAAAATCGCTGAAAATCGTCTCATTGAAAATGTCATTATAATCCCCTCCCAGTAACTTCAATAAAGATATCGCCTAGCGTTGGTTCGTGTGAATGAATAGATAGTAATTCGCCTTTTTTCATCCATTCTGAAATGCGTTTTGCCCCTAATTCATCTTTTTGTACCGTTTCTTTTTGTTTATCTTTTAACACAACCTGTATTTGATCTTTCGCGTATTGCAAGCGAAGGTTTTCAGGTGTATCAAGCGCTACTATTTCGCCCCCACAAAGGAAGGCAATGCGGTTACAAAGCGTCTCTGCTTCGTCCATGTTGTGCGTTGTTAAGAAAATCGTTGTTCCTTCTTTATTTAAGTCTTTTAAGATTTTATGAATGTTTTGTACGTTTACCGGATCAAGTGCAGATGTTGGTTCATCTAAGAAGAGGATATCTGGTTTATGAAGAATTGCTCTTGCTAATGTGACGCGCTGCTTCATTCCTTTTGATAATTTTTTCACTTGTGTTTTTTTATCATCCAATAAGTTCACTTGTGCTAGCACTTCATCAATTCGTTCTTTTTTGCAATCGTATAAGTCACAAAATAATAGTAAGTTATCATAAATGCTAAGTCTTTCATATAAGCCGCTATTGTCTGTTAAAATACCGATTCGTTTGTAATCAATGCTACTTGGTCCTTTAATGTCTTTACCTAATACTCTTACAGTTCCAACGCTATGAAGCAATTGAGAAGTTAATATTTTTACTGTTGTCGTTTTCCCAGATCCACTCGGTCCGAGGAATCCGAAAATTTCTCCTTGCTTCACCTCAATATTTACATTTCGAAGTGCTGTTTTTCCATCGAAACTTTTCATTACATCTTTCATTTCAATTGCCAATGTCATTTCGTCATCCCCTTTGTTTTTCTTTTTATAGATGAAAGTCGCTTTAGCTCTTTTCGTTTGTTTGTTTCGCTTTTCTTGACTCAATCATATGAAAAACAAAGGGGTTACGCAGTAAAATACCGGTAAAAGGAGTATTTTTACCGGTGAATGAATCCTATTTTGAGCTTATTGAAGCGTTTTTCATAGCCCAATTACACCTTTTAATTCATCCATTCGTCCTTTCGAAAGCGGAATGGAGCTTTTCCGTTCATCATCCAAAATTAAACTAAAACTATTTCGTGTCCAAGTAATAACTTCTCGTACTCTTTGTAAATTAACGAGGTACGAGCGATGACATCTGAAGAATCCGAATCCTGTTAATCTCGCTTCTAATTCACTTAATGTTAATGCGCATACGAAATCGCCTTCCCGAACATGAATATGTGTCACTCCATTTTGCGTTTCAATGAAATGAATCTCCATCGGATCAAGTAAAATGATTTTATCATTCACTTTCGCTGGAATTCTTTCTAACTTCATTTGCGGAATCATTTGAACTACTTTTTCTCGATCGATCTCTTCAGCTTCTTCTTGCTCTATTTCTATCTTTTTCACACCATCATTGTTTAATATGTATACATCTTCTGTCAACGAAAGGGCATCCGATAAAAAGGAGGACGTAATAAAGATTGCCTTTCCTTGCTCTTTCATTTTCATAATCGCTTTTCGAATAATAATCGTACTCTCTGTATCTACATTTTGCTCTGGCTCTTCCAAAATAACTAAATCCGGATTATGAATCATAACTCGCCCAATATGAAGGCGCCTTTTCTCTGAAAATGACAATTTTTCTATTTTAACGTTTAACTTATCTAGGAGACCGACATATTGTACTACCTCTTCCATACTCATATTGAATTCATACAGACCTAACAAAAACTTGAAGTACTCCTTCACCTTCAAACGGTCGTATGCTTCATCTTTCAAAAAACAAAAACCGATGCGTGAATATACTTTCTTCCCAATTGGCTCCCCTTCGAACAACACACTGCCCGAAGAAGCCTCTTCTTCCCCGATAATAATACGGTGCAACACTTTAGCTGTATGATTATTGCATTGCAAAACAACACATTGTCCTTTTTCAACCTCCAGTTCAATTGCTGGTAACTGGCTCGTCTTCCCTAACTGTTTCAACTCCAATAACGCCATTCTGTCTCCCCCAAATGTTTTTTATCTTATTATACCAAACAGTTAATGGAAAATTATGATATTTTATACAACGCCACTTAAAATACGTCAACAAAGAAGGCCATCCATGTTAAAGGATAGCCTTCTTCTCTATTTCTGCTCCACCATATAAGTTTTCAACTGATCACGAAGTGCTCTTTTTAAGAATTTCCCTACAGATGTTTTCGGAATTTCATTTACGAATAAAATATCATCTGACATAAAGAGTACCTTCCATTTTTTTCTACAAATAATGACAAAAGGGGTGCCCCATAAGTCGAACTTTCCGACTAGGCGACAACCCTTTATATTTTCTCCTTGCTGAACAATACCATAGCAACTGAAATTATATTAACGATTTTTCGAATATATCTATCATAACTTACAATATATCAACGATTTTTTAAATATATCTATCGTTACTCACAATATATCAACGATTCGACGAGGAATATCGATTTACCGACAAAGTTTTACAATAGTAGCAACCTATATAATAAAGGTGTATGTGCACCATCATCTCTATTTTTTCACCATCAATTTCCCTTCATAATCGTTCATCGTTTTAATTTCGATTCCTTTATAATAATGAGCGACGATATCTGTATATTTCTTACCTTCTTGTGCCATACCATTCGCACCATACTGGCTCATACCAACGCCGTGACCGAAACCTTTCGTCTTAACGATGATGTTATCTCCTTCTTGTTTCCACGTAAAGTCTGAGGAGCGTAAATCTAACTTTTCACGAACTTGCTTTCCCGTTAATGTTTTCCCTTGAAATGCTACATCCTTTACACGCTTTCCTTCCGTAAGGTCCTTAATGTTTCCAACCTTTCCGTCTGCCAGCACCTTCACACCGAGGCGTTTTTGAAAGTCAGCTACTGTGAATGTTTGTTCACTCGTAAATTTCGGAGAGGCTTGATCCCACGGACTATCTACGCTTTTCAAATACGGATAATCATTCCCCCAATAATCAGCTGCATTTTCTGTTCGGCCGTTACTCGTTGAGAAGAAAGATGCTGAAATTGGTTTTCCCTCATACGTTAAAACTTGTCCTGCGGTTTTCGAAACGGCTTCCTCAATTTTCTTTAAATTACTTTCGTAGTTATTACCCCATTGTTTCTTCAATTCCTCTTTACTTTTGTACACTTGATCTTTCACCGTATCTGTCACGTCCGCATTGTTTTTCTTACCACCGCTTAGCATACGCTGCACTACAAATGTTCTTGCTGCTAATGCCTGCGCCTTTAGCGCCTCTATTTCAAAGCTGGCATTCATCTCAGAAGCTACTACACCGGCCACATACTCCTCCATAGGTAATGTTTCTACCTTCTTTTGCTGATCACGGTATACAGCAACTTGAACCGCTGTATCCACTTTCCCTGGAGCTGGTATACTTTCTATCGCTGGAGGAGTTTTAGAAGCTGCTTCTTCCCCTACTTTTGCTTTCGCAAACGGAATAACAAGAGCAGCAGGTACAATGATAACGAGCGCTATTAGGAGCGCTACTGTAATGAAAAGTGGCTTTGAAAATTTCATCCTATTCCCCCAATATAAAGTTGGATTCCTTTCATTCTTATGGAACTCCGGGATTTTTTAGAACATACTTGGGGCTATCGATATAAAGTGAAACTTTAATAAGGTGGAGTTTTGAGGTGGGAGTCTTAATGAACACAAATAGCGGGATAAAAAGAAAATTTTCTAAATATTTTCACTGAGACGTGCATAAGTATAGAATTTATTGACTATAACAGTAATAACCCAAAAAAAATAGCCTCTACGTCAAAAGACATAGAGACTACTTCAATTAAGCGTGAAGATCAGAAACTTCTTGTTCTTTCACTTCTTCTACTTTTTCGTTTACACGTTCAATAGTTGCACCTAATGCAGCTAATTTCTTATGGAAATCTACATAACCACGGTCAAGATGTTTTAACTCTGTTACACGAGTATAACCTTCTGATACTAAACCAGCTAAGATTAATGCTGCTGCAGCACGTAAATCAGTTGCGCCTACTTCAGCACCTTGTAAGCTACTTGGACCGTTCATAATTACAGAACGACCTTCGATTTTAATATCAGCATTCATACGACGGAATTCTTCAACGTGCATAAAGCGGTTTTCGAATACCGTTTCTGTAATCATACTTGTTCCATCAGCATGTAGTAATAATGCCATCATTTGTGATTGCATGTCTGTTGGGAAACCTGGATGAGGCATAGTTTTAATATCAACCGCTTTTAACTTATCTGGGCCGATAACACGCACACCTTCATTTTCCTCAATAATTTTAACACCCATTTCTTCCATTTTCGCTGTAATTGAGCGTAAATGTTCAGGCACAGCATTTTCAATTAAGATGTCTCCACCTGTAATTGCCGCTGCAACCATGAATGTTCCTGCTTCAATACGGTCAGGAATAATAGGGTGGTTTGCACCATATAATTTCTCAACGCCTTCAATACGAATCGTTCCAGTTCCAGCACCGCGTACTTTCGCTCCCATTGCATTTAAGAAGTTAGCTAAGTCAACGATTTCTGGCTCTTTCGCTGCGTTTTCAAGGACTGTTGTCCCTTTTGCTAATGTAGCTGCAGACATAATGTTTTCTGTTGCGCCTACGCTTGGGAAGTCTAAATAAATTTTAGCTCCTTTTAGTTCTCCCTCTACGTGTGCTTCAACAAATCCGTTACCAACTTTTACTTTCGCTCCCATTGCTTCGAAGCCTTTTAAATGTTGGTCAATTGGACGTGAACCAATTGCACATCCACCAGGAAGTGCAATACGAGCACGACCGTTACGTGCTAATAATGGTCCCATTACTTGAACAGATGCACGCATCTTACGTACATACTCAAATGGTGCTTCAATGTTTAATTCTTTAGAAGAATCGATTGTTACTTGGTTATTTTCAAATACGACTTCAGCATTTAAATGACGTAATACCTCGTTAATTGTGTATACATCAGATAATACTGGTACTTCAGATAGTACATTCTTTCCGTCACTCGCTAATAGGGCTGCAGCGATTATAGGTAATACAGCATTTTTTGCGCCCTCAACACGCACTGTGCCGCTTAACCGCTTTCCGCCACGGACGATGATCTTTTCCAAATTATTCCCCTCCGTGTCCTTTTTTCAGTATCTATTCACTCAATACTCAGAAGTTATGATCGGTGTGCCAACCACAATTGTATCTTTGTTGTTTGTAGAACGTATTGCTATTTGCACATTTATTTTCTCTCTATTTGTTGAAAGAGCGTCATTCCACTTTTTATTATATGCGGAGACTGATACAAATGCTCTTTCTTCTATCTGCTCGATCGCTCTTGCTGAAAGATCTTTCAAAACCTGATTGGTTTTATTTTGCAAAACACCTTCAATCTTATCATTCAATACACCTTGAACACAAGTGTAAATTATAGGTTTTTCGCTAAAAATCCCATTCATTCTCTGAACATACTTTGGGTCCCATTTCGCCCCGCTCACTTCAAAAATAATAAAAGTGTTTTCTTTAGTATTTTCCTTACTCCAAGTTACTACTATTCGTTCTTCATGTGAAGAATATTTTTTATAGGATGTAGCCTTATATCCATCTGGAGATTGTTCTAATTCCCAACTTTCGATGTTTGCCTCTTCCTTCACATCGTTTAACAGTTTTTGAAACGTATGTATATTAGAAATTGTTTTCGTTTCTCGCGCTAACCATGACCACCGCTCTACTTTTGCATCGTTCTTCTCTAAAGCTGCAATCATGCTCTCCATTTTCTGTTCATCGCTTATAGGTTTCATCTCTTTATATCCAACCAAAAATAAAACAACACTTACGATAACGATAAGAATGGCTTTAAACTTCAATTTCATCCCCTCCTATCCCCATTGTTAACGGAGATATGAGGTTCTATACACTTACTTTACTAAATACGTTAAACTCTTTGAATAGCCTAAATAATCAAGGAAAAAGTTACTTACAGATGTCCCAATTGTAATTGTAATTAGGATGAGTAATACTCTCGTCTGCATCACTTTCCCAGATTTCATTAAGCGCTCAATGTGAATACCTTGTAAGGCCCACCACGTAATGGTAATAAATAATAAATGTGAAACAATGGCAATCAGTGCTTGTTGCCCTAAAAGATGTGCCAAAAAATCGACCCCTTTTTTTGCTTGGCTACTACTTACGCAAAATGTAAAAAACGATACCATAAATAAGTAGGAACCACACTTTTTCACACGCAAATAAGCATCTTACATTTTACATCGTAATTTTCTGTTAAAAAACATATACCTATAGGTGTTTTCATTTGCTGTTACTCCACAATAAAAAGCGTAGAGTACGGACTCTACACCTTTTATTTTTACTATTGTACCACGTTCCCTAAGAAGAAGAAATCTTTCATTAATGGAAAATATTCATAGAAGAAATTGTAACCAATCATCGGCATAATCCCCAGTATTACAATYGAAATTGCRCAAAGACTCATGACAATCTTTATATTTAACGGTAACCGAAGCTTTTCTTCTGTCTCTCCCGTGCGGAAAAACATTTKCTGTAATATCCGGAAGTAATATACGAATGAAATAACTGTTGTCCCCATCATAATAGAAACTAATACGTAATGAGCAGGTTCAACATGAAGTGCCCCTAAAAAGATGTTAATTTTCCCGATGAAACCTGCTGTCCCCGGTATTCCAGCTAACGATAAAATAAAGATCGTCATCACTATAGCTGTAAAGGGAGATCGCTTATATAACCCTGTAAAAATCGTCATATTTTCCTTATCATTTTGTAAGATTAATCCGTGGATGATTGCAAATGCTCCTATATTCATAAGCATATATGCAAGCATATAAAACCACATACTATCCATCGTAAACTGTGATAGCGCTACAAGGGGAACTAGCAAATACCCAGCATGCGCGATACCTGAATAGGCAAATAGACGTTTTACGTTGTATTGCTTTAATGCTACTACATTCCCAACAATCATCGTAATACTCGCTAGCACCGCAATGTATATGCTCATACGCCCGTACAAAGATTGTGCGTCTCCTTGGACTGCCACGCCTGCAAACACCATAAGAAACAAACGCGTAATGAGTAGAAATCCAGCAATTTTAGAAATCGTTCCGAGGAAAGCAGTGACAGGTGTAGCCGCTCCCTCATACACATCTGGTGCCCACATATGAAATGGCACTGTTGCAATTTTGAACGAGAGTCCAACGAGCAGTAGTAGAAATGCAAGAGCTAACAATAATTGAATGCCACCAGCCAGCTCTTGCGTAAATACCTTTTGCATTTCCACTATGTTGGTCGACCCTGTAATACCGTATAAGTAGCTCATTCCAAAGAGCGTAATTGCTGTTCCAATTCCTCCGTTAATGACGTATTTCATCGCTGCCTCATTTGATGCGCGGTTTCTCTTTCGGATTCCTACTAGAATATACGAAGAAAGCGAGAGCAGTTCTAAACCAACGAACAATGTGATGAAATCAACGCTAGAAGCCATGAACATCGCTCCTAGGAGCGCCATTAAAAACAAGTAATAATATTCTCCTTTATCTTGAATAGGCTCCTTCTTGTCATCGCTCATTGCCATACATAAAACGAGAGCTGCTCCGCCTAACAACAACGTTTTAAACCCTTTTGAAAATCCATCTAGCACAAACGATCCGTTTAAAATATCTCCTGCCGGTTCGCTGTATAGCGAAATTAATGACACTATCGCTAACAAGACAGCGGCAATTGCACTAATCGCTACGTACCTATGGTTCAGCTTAAAAAACAAATCACATATGGAAAGAAGGATGGCCGCCCCGAGAATAATGAATTCTGGTACCATGAGATGCCATGATAAGCTAAGTAATGTGTTCATATCCATCCTACTTCACCCCCAATGTTTTCAATGTAGTTTGAAGTGGATCCCCTAGTAGTTCTGGCATTACCCCAATTGCAATAATACAAACGATAAGCACTATAACAGGAACATACTCCCATCCGTGTATATCAGATTTCACTTCCCATTCTTTCTTACCAAATGTCACTTGAAGTGTCGCTCTTAATACGTATACAGCGGTCAAAATAATTCCAAGTACACCTGCGGCAGCGATAACCGGTTTTCCTTGGAATAAACCGAGAAAGGCAAGGAATTCGCTAATAAATCCAGACATCCCTGGCATTCCAAGCGATGCCATACCGCCCGCTAGGAAGAAACCGCTAAGTACTGGAACACTTTTTGCAAGTCCACCAAGTGCTGTAATATCCGAAGTCCCGAAACGCTCTTCAATAATGCCAAGCAAGAAGAAGAGCAAGGCCGCAATTAAGCCGTGAGACACAACTTGGAACAGCGCCCCTTGTGTACCTGGTGCATTTAACGCCGCAAGACCCATTAATACAATGCCCATATGCGAAATACTAGAGTAAGCAAGTACCTTTCTAAAGTCCGTTTGGATGAGTGCTAGAAAGGCCCCATACAATAAATTAATTACCCCTAAAATCGCGATTAGCGTTGCAAAATCACGAAAATATTCTGGGAATAATCCTTTCCCGAAGCGAACAATACCGTACGCGCCAATCTTCAGCAAAACCCCCGCATGAAGCATAACTACAGCAGGATGCGCTTCTATATGTACATTGACCATCCAGCGATGCAAAGGGAAAACAGGGAGTTTAATCGCAAAAGCAATCATTATGGCAAGAAACAAGCCGAACTGTAAGCTACTTGAGACAGCCATTCCTCCCCCAGCACCTACACTCGTTAATATTTCTTTAAGCTCCGCAATATTTGTCGTACCTGTTTTCGCAAATAAAACCGAGAAAACGATAAGTAAAATAGCTGATCCAATACCGTTATATATTAAATAACTATATGCAGCCTTTTCACTCGACAATTTCCCCCACTTGCCAATTAATAAAAACATTGGCGGCAACGTAATTTCAAAGAAGATGAAGAACAGCATTAAATTTTGAGCAGCGAAGACACCGAGCATCCCTATTTCTAACATGAGTAACAGCATGTAGAATGCTTTCAAATTTCTTTTAATAGAAAATGCCGCAATAGCTGCAAGCATCGCTAGAAGGGCTGTGAGCACCATCATTACAAGCGATAAACCATCAATACCAAGCTCGTAATAAATTGAAAACCACCTTTTGTCCACTGCTGTGAAATCCCCAAATTTAATCCATTTCACTTTTTCATCAAATATCGATAAACTCTTTCCTGAAGCGTATGTACAAGCAAGGACGATAGCAATTCCAAATGGAAGCGCCGTTCCGAATAAACCAAGCGCCTGCACTGTACGCGAT
>NZ_JBFUIN010000003.1:0-85351 GCF_056401855.1 Bacillus sp. P4_D3 | reverse complement strand
GTCTCGCAAAGTGGAACTAGATGGAGTTTTTCAGTGCCCTCGTGCAATACCGAACTCATGCCTTTTTATTTATATCTATATTCTCTTTTTTATTGTAAACATAATTTATACCAAAGGCAGACAAAATTATCATAGATATTGTAGCCGAATAATGATATCTTGATGCCACTTCTACTAATAACTGCGCCATTGTTAATCCTATTGTAAATAAACAAATCATAAATAGAATAGATTTATTTTTATTTTTTATCATTATTAACACACCTAATATTGAAGTCACCATTAAGAAGTAATAAAAAATATTAGATGCCACAGTGTATCTTACTACATTATCTAGCGCAGGCTCGGCGTAAGAAACTGCTGCACTATCTTCACTTAAAAAGACAAAGAATTTATCCGAAAATAATTTCATAAAATCGATATTATCGTTTTGTATTCTATTTTTCGCCTCTTCTAGCATTTTTTGTTGAGCATCATTAGCAGTCCACCCTGGTTTATTACTGTACTCAAACAATAACTCTGCATCTGGCATGTTCCATTTACCCGCATTTTCCTGGTTAAATCCTACATAAATATTATAGCCTGGCGTTGATGCTATCTCTTCGCCTAAACGTAATGTTATATACTGATTAATCGCCGAAGAAAAAATAATATACCCAATAACGATAGCCCCTACATATACTACCTTATTTAATAATATTTTTTTATTTCCTATGTGCTTCGTATTAATAATAAATAACCATATGACTAAAGCTATAATTGGAACAGCTGCAACTGGTCGTACCATATTCATTAATGCAAATAGTGCCGCTAATAAAATCGAATAGACAAGTAATTTTTTTATATTTATATTATGAATCTTCTCGTGAACCATTATCATAACGGTCCAAATCAATAGCAGTATTGTACAATACAATGGCTCTGACATTGCAAACATGTTATAAATCGTTTGAGAAGGAAATACTATCCATAAAACACTTGCTGTTATTGCTGTTTTAACTCCACCAATTTTTCTAGATATAATATATATTAACCCCATTGATATCGTAGTTAAAACAACATTTACAATAGGCGCTACCATATGACTTGCTCCAAATATTTTTAAGAAAATACTTAAAAATGAGGCGTAACCAAAAATATGTGGAAATAACGCGATGTAATTATTATTAATAACAAATTCTTTACTTAATGCTTCTGCAGTATAATAAAAAGTAGCATAATCAACCAACGGCTGGATTTTGTATGTAAGAACCCACGTTAATTTAACTGCGAAGCAAATAATTACTAACACAAAAAAGCATTTTTTCTCGTTGAATTTTTCTAGATATAAAGAACCCTTTCTAAGGATATAGGACCCAATTGTACATAAAAGTACGACCCCAGTTACTATCATTGTGTAATTATATTTTTGCGTATCCGAAAAATAATCAATAATTAATATTGAGGCAAAAAAGACATACAACATGTATACTGCACGTGTAGAAAGGGTCGATAACCCTTTTAAAAATAATTCCAATACAATCTACTCCTTTAAACATTGGTACAAAGACACCGTTATATATTGTATAAAACTGAAGCACTTTATAACTAATCAATTACACATGAAAATCAAAAACATTCTTATTTTCATTCCCACTATAATCTATACGAGGATTCAAGTAATCCTCAATAATGACGTATAAACCTATCACACACCACTATACATGAATCATGTTCATATTTCCATTTTCAATTTCGCACTCTGCATTATATGATTAAATGTCACGCAAGGTTAAATTCACTAAAAATTGAAGCCACTCGATTTTATTAACGTTTCAGCATAAAATATGCTATAATAAGTATTTGTTATGTATGAATAACCCTTCTACATTTCCTATTTTATTTATATATTTTATAAAGATGAGGATACTATTATGGAGAAACTCTTAAAGTTTGGTTTAGTAGGAATCTTTAATACACTCATTACAATTATTTGCTTCATGATATTAGTAAAACTTGGAATGAATTATCTCGTTGCGAATACCATTTCATATTTACTTGGTGTTGCTAATAGCTACTACTGGAATAAAAATTGGGTGTTTAAATCTAGCAATAAAAGCACGTCAGTGTTTTTCAAATTTCTAACTGTAAATTTAATTGTATTAGCTTTTAATACATTAAGTTTGTTTATATTAGTAGATAAACTTGCTTTCAATACATTTATTGCACAGATCTTTGCAATTGGCGTCGGAATGATTATGAACTTTTTCCTTAATAAAATTTGGACATTTAATGAAACCGAAAGCCCTACTAATTAAAAAATTGAAGCAATTTATTAAAACTACGGAGGATACAAAATGGAAAAATTAATTTCGATTGTAGTTCCTATGTACTTCGAGGAAGAAGTAGCACAGGAATGTTATAATCGTTTAAAGTCCGTTATGCTGCAAAATAATATTAATTATGAATTGGTCTTTGTAAACGATGGTAGTACAGATCGTACAATGGAAATCCTATCAGAAATATCTGCAAATGATTATCGTACAAAAGTTGTTAATTTTGCACGCAACTTCGGACATCAAATAGCTGTTACTGCTGGTATTGCTGCTGCAAAAGGTGACGCTATTGTAATTATAGATGCAGACTTACAAGATCCACCAGAAGTTATTCCTGAACTTATTGCCAAATGGGAAGAAGGATATGAAGTTGTTTATGCAAAACGTAAACAACGTAAAGGTGAAACTTGGTTTAAACTGTTAACTGCTAAATATTTCTATAAATTCTTAAACTATATGTCTGATATCGATATTCCAAAAGATACAGGTGATTTCCGAATCATCGATCGCAAAGTTGCTGATGTTTTTAATCAAATGACGGAACGAAATCGCTTTATTCGCGGCATGATGTCTTGGGTTGGCTTCCGCCAAACGTATGTTGAATATGAACGTGATGAGCGCTTTGCTGGTGAAACAAAATATCCATTAAAGAAAATGATTAAGTTTGCATCCGATGGAATCATTGCATTTTCGACAAAACCGTTACGAATCGTTATGTCTTTAGGCTTATTATCAGTTCTCATTTCCATAATTGTCTTACTGTATACAATTACTGTGAAAATCATCGGAAATGATACTCAAACAGGTTGGGCATCTATTATGGTCGCAATTACATTCTTTAGCGGCATTCAATTACTTGGCCTTGGAATTGTAGGTCAGTATATTGCTCGTATTTATGACGAAAGTAAAAACCGTCCGATTTATATCGTGAAAGAAACAATTAACATTGAAAAAGAAGCGACTGCACAGAAAAAAGAAAAAGTGCACGTATAAAAAAAAGGTAACAATGAAAAACATCATTGTTACCTTTTTATATTGTAATACCCCATAAGTCGCAAACGAAATTCTTTTAAATTTGGATATGCCTCTAAATTAGACAGCATCCCTTGAATAACTGGAATCCTTGGATTTGGTAATCTCATTTCTGCCTCCAAAACATCTAGCGTAACAAGCAATTCATCATCTTCTAATTGATCCGCTAATGTACGCTTAAACACAATAATTTCTTTTAAAAAATGTTCTTTAACTTGTTCCTTAATAAGCTCTGATTTACAAAAAAACTCTCCAAGCCTTTCTTCATGTAAAACGGGTTCTTCCAAAGATTCTATGAGTCCATCTACTAGATGATCTACCCTTTTTAAAATAAACGTCGACACATAGGACAAATCAATTTCTGGTGTTTGTAAAATAATTAGTTCTAAATATCCACGACATATCCCTTCCACCATAATTACTAAATCCAATACATACGGCATAACCTTGTCACCATAAATAGACAACAAACTATTTCGATAAAATGCGTGAGACTCTAATTTCATCCGCATCATAAATTCTTCCACTTCTTTATTAAAAGGAATAGCATTTTCTCTCGCATGCATAATAATAAATTCCTTATGCTTCTGTATATCAGTAAACTGACAATGCAATTGTTTTGCAAATTTTTCACGTGGTAATAACGATTCTTTTTCAATATCCATCATTTTATGTTGAATCTTATCATAATAATATCGAAGTGTTGCTAATAACAGCTCATCTTTCGATTTAAAATATAAGTAAAAAGCCCCTTTTGATATACCGCAGGCTGTGACGATTTCTTGTACTGATGTCGCATTCACACCCTTGGTCGCAAATAACTTCATAGCCATCTCTATAATTAAGCGCTCTTTTTCTTTCATATCTTCTCTCCTAAATTTAATCTCGCATCTTATACTACATACATCTCGCTACTTGTGGCAGTAAAATTCCACTTAATTAAAGTTTCACTTTATTATACCATCTCTTTTCATTGACGACTGACCAATCAGTCAGTTATATTATGTATTAGACTGACCGATTGGTCAATACAATAAAAAGGGAGCGCAAACATGAACAAAATCATCAATTTCGCGTTAAAAAATAAGTTCGCGGTTTGGCTACTAACCATTATTGTTACTATTGCAGGCATTTATTCTGGGATGAATATGAAGTTAGAAACAATTCCTGATATTACAACGCCTATTGTAACAGTAACTACGGTTTATCCTGGTGCTACACCAGAAGAAGTAGCTGATAAAATTTCAAAACCAATGGAAGAGCAACTCCAAAATTTAAGTGGTGTAAACGTTGTTAGTTCATCATCTTATCAAAACGCATCTTCTATTCAGGTAGAATATGATTTTGATAAAAATATGGAAAAAGCCGAAACGGAAATTAAAGAATCGCTCGCAAACGTGAAACTGCCCGAAGGTGTGAAAGACCCGAAAGTCTCACGAGTAAACTTTAATGCCTTTCCTGTTATTTCATTAAGCGTAGCAAGTAAAAATGAATCTTTAGCTGCCTTAACAGAAAATGTAGAAAAAAATGTTGTTCCTGGATTAAAAGGACTTGATGGTGTCGCATCTGTTCAAATCGCAGGTCAACAAGTAGACGAAGTACAGCTTGTCTTCAAAAAAGATAAGATGAAAGAATTAGGTTTAAGTGAAGATACCGTAAAAAATATGATTAAAGGTTCGGACGTATCGTTACCACTTGGCTTATATACATTTAAAGATACGGAAAAATCAGTTGTTGTAGATGGTAACATTACAACAATTAAAGCATTAAAAGAATTAAAAATTCCAGCTATCCCTTCATCACCGAATGGTCAAGGTAATCAAAATGCTGGTGCTGGAACACAAGCACCACAGATGAATCCAGCCGCTATGAACGGCATACCAACGGTTACATTAGAAGAAATTGCTGATATTAAAGAAGTCGGAAAAGCAGAGTCTATTTCTCGAACAAATKGAAAAGAAGCAATCGGAATTCAAATTGTGAAGGCTGCTGATGCGAATACAGTTGATGTTGTAAATGCAGTTAAAGATAAAGTAAAAGACCTTGAGAAAAAATATAAAGACTTAGAGATTATTTCAACATTCGATCAAGGTGCGCCTATTGAAAAATCAGTCGAAACAATGCTTAGCAAAGCTATTTTCGGTGCTATCTTTGCGATTGTTATTATTATGTTGTTCCTGCGAAACATTCGAACAACGCTAATCTCTGTCGTTTCTATACCACTTTCTTTATTAATTGCTGTCTTAGTCATAAAACAAATGGATATTACGCTTAACATCATGACACTTGGAGCAATGACAGTCGCTATCGGACGTGTCGTCGATGACTCCATTGTTGTTATTGAAAATATTTACCGACGTATGTCGTTATCAGAAGAAAAATTACGTGGAAAAGATTTAATTCGTGAAGCTACGAAAGAAATGTTTATCCCAATTATGTCTTCTACAATTGTAACAATCGCTGTATTCTTACCTCTTGGACTTGTAAAAGGTATGATTGGTGAAATGTTCTTACCATTTGCTTTAACAATTGTTTTTGCCCTACTCGCTTCCTTACTTGTGGCAGTTACAATTGTACCGATGCTAGCACATTCCTTATTCAAGAAGGAAAGCATGAGAGAAAAAGAAGTACATCATGAGGAAAAACCAAGCAAACTAGCAAACGGATATAAACGTATACTTGAATGGGCGTTAAACCATAAAATTATTACATCAAGTATCGCTGTCCTTCTATTAGTTGGTAGTCTTGCTCTTGTGCCAATTATCGGTGTAAGCTTCTTACCATCTGAAGAAGAAAAAATGATCATTGCAACATACAATCCTGAGCCAGGTCAAACGTTAGACGACGTTGAAAAAATCGCAACGAAAGCTGAGAAGCATTTCCAAGATAAAAAAGACGTCAAAACAATTCAATTCTCATTAGGTGGCGAAAACCCAATGAGCCCTGGTCAATCAAATCAAGCAATGTTCTTCGTTCAATATGATAACGATACGAAAAACTTTGAAAAAGAGAAAGAACAAGTCGTTAAAGATTTACAAAAGATGTCTGGAAAAGGTGAATGGAAAAACCAAGATTTCGGAGCAAGTGGCGGTAGTAACGAAATTAAGCTATACGTTTATGGAGATAGCTCTGAAGAAATTAAGCCTGTCGTGAAAGACATTCAAAATATCATGAAGAAAAATAAAGATTTAAAAGACGTAGACTCTAGTGTTGCAAAAACATATGCAGAATATACTTTAGTCGCTGATCAAGAAAAGTTAAGTAAAATGGGGCTAACTGCTGCTCAAATTGGGATGGGACTTTCGAATCAACACGATCGCCCTGTTCTAACAACAATTAAAAAAGACAGTAAAGATATAAATGTATATGTAGAAACTGAAAAACAAAACTATGAAACGATCGATGACTTAACAAATCGTAAAATTACAACGCCACTTGGTAATGAAGTTGCTGTTAAAGATGTTATGACTGTAAAAGAAGGTGAAACTTCTAACACAGTAACACATCGTGATGGCCGTGTTTATGCGGCGGTTAGTGCGAAATTAACATCTGATGACGTTTCAAAAGCATCTGCCGCTGTTCAAAAAGAAGTAGATAAAATGGATCTTCCTTCTGGTGTAGATGTTTCTATGGGCGGTGTTACACAAGACATTCAAGAATCATTCAAACAACTTGGCTTAGCGATGTTAGCTGCGATTGCTATTGTATACTTCGTTCTTGTTGTTACATTTGGCGGTGCCCTTGCACCATTCGCAATTTTATTCTCGCTACCATTCACAATCATCGGTGCACTCGTTGCCTTATTAATCTCTGGCGAAACGTTAAGTGTATCTGCGATGATTGGGGCTCTTATGCTAATTGGTATCGTTGTAACAAACGCTATCGTGCTCATTGACCGCGTTATTCATAAAGAAAATGACGGCCTATCAACACGTGAAGCATTATTAGAAGCTGGTGCAACACGCCTGCGTCCTATCTTAATGACTGCAATTGCAACAATCGGGGCTCTTATCCCGCTTGCATTAGGATTTGAAGGTAGCGGCTTAATTTCTAAAGGACTTGGCGTAACCGTAATTGGTGGATTAACAAGTTCAACGTTATTAACACTTCTTATTGTTCCAATCGTTTATGAAGCACTAAGCAAATTTAAAAAGAAAAAAGTAAAATAAAAAATAACCTCGCTGACTGCGAGGTTATTTTTTATTCCCAAACAAGATTAGAAAATCACCATATCCTTCTTTTTCTAACTCTTCTTTTTGAATAAAGCGTAGCGCTGCTGAATTAATACAGTAACGAAGGCCATTTGGTCCTGGACCGTCTGGAAATACATGCCCAAGATGTGAATCTCCTTCTTTACTTCTCACTTCCGTACGCGTCATATTATGGCTAACATCCATTTTCTCTTTCACACTAGCTGACATAACTGGTTTCGTAAAACTCGGCCATCCACAGCCGCTATCGAACTTATCGAAAGAAGTAAATAATGGTTCACCCGAAGCAATATCTACATAAAGCCCTTCTTCTTTATGATTCCAATATTCATTTTGAAAAGGCGGTTCAGTTCCATTTTCCTGTGTTACATAAAACTGCATCTCGTTTAATCTTTCTTTTAAATGAGCATTATTCTTTGGCCAATGTTGTTTAATAAAAGTATCTCGTCCTGATCCTTTACGGTATAACTCATAGCGGAATGTGTTTTTCTTATGATAGCCTTGATGATATTCTTCAGCCAGATAAAACGTAGTAGCTGGCAATATTTTTGTAGCAACCGGCTTCGAAAAACGTCCACTCTTCTCAAGCTCTTCTTTTGAAACCTCTGCCTTTTTATGTTGTTCTTCATTATGATAAAAAATCACTGTTTCATAAGACTGTCCACGGTCGTGGAATTGCCCCCCCATATCAGTCGGGTCAATCTGTCTCCAATATATATTTAACAACTCTTCATACGGCATTTTATTTGCATCAAATGTAATTTGTACTGCTTCATAATGCCCAGTTGTTTCCGAGCACACTTCTTTATACGTTGGATTCTCTTTATGGCCACCTGTATAACCTGAAACAACCTGTATAATCCCTTCCATCTCTTCAAACGGCGAAACCATGCACCAGAAACACCCACCAGCAAATGTAGCTAATTCCTTCTTTTCATTTATAGCCATTATTTCACCCCAATTGTATATTCTTCTTACAGTATGGCATAGAATACCATACTTTATAAAAGAAAAAGCATCGAATATCGATGCTTTTTCTTACTTTATTTTTTAGAAAAATCCTTCTCAGTTTCATCACTTGTCACATCTAAAACATCTAATAAGAATATGAAGATTGGGATACCGATAATAAGCCCCCATACACCTAAGAAATGCTCAGAAAAAATTAACACCATAAATGTGTAGAAGATTGGTAAATTTGTTTTTTGTGACATAAACTTCGGATTTAATACATAACTTTCAAGCGCATGAATTACTGTTACGATAACTACAATATAAACGACATACATTATACCGCCGATATTGTAAGCAATCATACAGAGTGGGAATAACGAGATAATAACACCCGCCACTGGAATTAAACCAAGCAAGAAAATCATTAACGCTAAACCTAGTAATTGAGGGAATCCTAATATCCATAATGCGATAACAGATAAAACACAGTTAACAATTGCAATTAAAAATTGTGCTTCGATTACTTTTCCGAATGAACGTGCAAATTTCTTTCCGAAATACTCTATTTCGTTATAAAAAATTGCAAGTCGACTTTCTTTAAATTTCGAAGTAAAAGCAACAATACGTGCTTTTTCAAGTAAGAAAAATAAGCTCAAAATTACAGAAAGTAAAACTTGAAGGCCAAATTTCCCAACATTCGTAATAGATTTATACAAAATGTCTACGCCTTGCCCTACATATTTAGAAAGCTCCATATGATTCACAGCATTAACTGCATACTTAATTAATTCACTATCAGGTGGATTTCTTAAAAATACATTGAATTGATAAATCAATTGTGAAATTTGTATTGTTAATACCGGTAAATATTTAAATAGCGTAATGGCAATTCCTGCCACTAACATTACATATAAAAGCGCTATAATAATTTTCCGATTAATTGGCATGAAATGATCTAATTTACGAGAAATAAACTTTTGGAATCGATCCATTAAATACGTCAACATAAACGTAATTAAAATTAAATTTAACATACTTTGCATCCCATACAATATGAGAGCAAGTAATACTAATACGATTAACCTCTGAAATCCTTTGCTTTGAAACAGGTTTTTTATTTGCATAATCGACGAGTACTCTCTCCTGTCCTATAAAGTAAAACTTTAACAAGTAGCTCTCTCTATTCTCTACTTATAATTATCCTTTAATATTAAAGCCATTGCGAGCAATTTATCTTCAACCTTAACCGCTCGTTAATTGTGCTATATATTATGTTACTTCTTATTTTACAATACAATGACCTATTTCAAAACGCATTATGCACAGTATTAATGAAGATTTAAGGAAACTTTTATTCTTCAATAGGTCTTACCACTACTGTAACATAAAAAGCAAGCTATCAGTAGAAATCCGTCCTACAAATAGCTTGCTTTTATATTTTTTTAAGTAAGTTATATTACCCAATGAATGGCATAAACATCGGAATGATAACTACTGTTACAACACCAACTACTGTCACAGCGATACTTGCCATAGCTGCTTCTACTTCACCCATTTCGATACCTACTGCAACCCCTAACGCATGTCCCGCTGTTCCAAGAGCTAAACCTTTAGCAATCGGATGTTTAACTCTAAATGTTTTTAAGAATAAAGCTCCTAATGCGTATACGATAACTGCATTAAAGATAACTGCATTAAAGATAACTGCAAATGATGTAATTGCTGGAATACCACCGATACTTTCAGAGATTGGTAATGCAATTGCTGTTGTTGCTGCCTGCGGTAACATTGAGTTCATTACAGCTGTATCTAAACCAATTGCTTTTGCGACAATGAACACAACAACCACTGAACAAATAGATCCAACCACGATAGCCGATAAAATTTGCCACCAATATTTTTTTAACTTATCAACTTGTTTATATAATGGAATTGCAAATGCGATTGTTGCTGGTTCTAAGAAGAAACTAATCATCTTTCCGCCCGTATTATATTCCTCAAAGGTAAAGTTACCTACCTTTAAAAATATAATCCCTAATACCATTGCTACGAATAATGGTGTAAATAAGAAGAATCCTTTTGAGTGTTTGAATAAAAACGTTCCGATTCCGTATGCAATTAATGAAACGACGATTCCGAAATATGGAGTCATTGTGCTTGTCATGTTCATTACCTCCTAACCATGTATGGTCTAAAATAGTCACGCGACTTTTCCGTGTTTGCTTCCTTTGTTTACAACTTTCAACTCTTTTGTATCTTTTGTTTCTTTGTCATCTTTACCTAAAATCAATTGTGCAAATAAACCTGTTACAGCAAGTAAAATAATTGTTGCGACAACGATTACAGTTAGAATTTGTACGAAATATTGGCTCATTACACCAAGAGAGTTAATAACTGAAATACCTGACGGGACGAAAAGGAATCCGATAATACCTGTTAAAGCTGTTCCGAGTGATTCAACTTGCTCCAATTTAATAACCTTTAAACATAATAGACTAAATAAAACGACTAACCCGATTACTGATGAAGGCATCGGAATTGGTAAATGGGTTGCGATAATATTAGAAACTAACATAATAGCTGAAAAAACGAATATTTGTGATAGAAAACCATATACTTTTTTTGTGCTCATTTTGGCCACCTCTTTTGATTTGGTACCTTTATTTTATAGGATATAAACACCAAAGTAAGCGTTTACATAACGGGATGTCAAATATATACAGCCAATTACAATAATCATACGGTGAAATACAAAAGCTGCTTCTTAAATACGAAGCAGCTTTTTAAGTTCTTTTGCATATGTACGGCTAACTGGGACTTTGGATCCCTCTTTCATAATTAAGTTATAAGTCGAATTAAACCACGGCTGTATTTCAGAAATATGATTAATATTAGCAACGAAACTACGATGAACACGCATAAAAATTGTTTGTGGTAATTTCTTTTCCAAAATGACAAGCGTATCATGTGTTACATATGTTTCTTTCATTGTTTTTACAGTTACTTTCCCATCTACAAGCCCCACATAAATAATATCTTCAATATTAACAAGTACAATTGATTCCTCAATCGGTAATGCTAATTTATGCATTTCGGTCGTTACATCTTGCTTTGTTTCTAATTTTATTTGCTTTTGTTTTTTATATTTCTTTAATGTCTGTACGATACGTTCTTCATCAAATGGCTTTAAAATGTAATCTAATGCATCTACTTCAAATGCTTGCAGCGCATATTGATCATATGCAGTAGCAAACACAATTGAAGGTGGATTTTTCATTTTCTTTAATATATTTGCGATTTCAAATCCGTTATCATCGGATAACTGAATATCTAGAAAAACAATATCTGGTTTGTTTTTCATTAATTCTTCTAATGCATCCTCTACACAATCCGCCTCACCAATTATCTCTACTTCTTTTGTTTGCTCTAATAAATATTTCAATTCATCCCGTGCTAACATTTCATCATCAACTACTAATACTTTTAACACTCCGTTTTTCCTCCTCTACTTTTTTCGGAATTACAAAGAGGATCTTTGTCCCTTGCTCCAATTCACTTTCAATTTGAAGCATTGTCTCTTTCCCAAATAACCCGATAAGTCGTTCATTAATATTATATAAAGCTGTTCCAGTCCCTTTCTTTGATGGAACTACCATTTTTCCTAATTGCTCTAGACGTTCAATCTCAATCCCTTGTCCATTATCCTTCACTTCAAAGTGAACCATTCCTTCTTTTTCAAACACATGTACCTCGACTTGGCACACTGGCTGCTTTTTTGGAAAAGCATGGCGCAATGCATTTTCAACTAATAACTGAAGCACAAATGGTGGAACTAAAGTCACCTTTAGCGCCTCTTCAATGTACATCTTCACTTCATACTTATTCGGAAATCTCGCTTGCTCTAACGATAAATATGCATGTACATGATTCAACTCTTGTTCTAATGGAATAAGTAATTGTCGTGCCCCTTGCAAATTACAACGAAAATAAACGCTAAGCTGCAATAATAATTTTCTCGCCTTCTCTACATCTGTTCGGCATAAAGCTGATACTGTATTAATTGCATTAAATAAAAAATGCGGATTGATTTGTGCTTGCAGCGCTTTTATTTCGGCATCTTGCAATAACTTACTTTGTAACTCAGCTTCACCTAACTCAAGCTGTGTGGAGAATATTTTCGCTAGCCCTTCCGCTAACTCTTCTTCAACACGACTTAATTGATTAGAGTTTTTAAAATAAAGTTTTAATGTTCCTATCGTATTTCCATGTGAAGTTAATGGAATAACAACTGCCGCTTGTAATGGACACCCTTCATGTTGACAATTAATAATCTCACGTGATTTCGCCTTCATTATTTCCCCTGTTTTTAATACTTCTTTTGATAAACCTGTTATTAAACTGTGTGAAGGAATATGATGATCTGATGCTAATCCAACGTGAGCTAAGATTTTCTCTGTATCTGTTAAGGATACCGCATCTGTTCCTGTAAAGCGGTGAATAATTTGTGCCACATGTTTACAAGACTCTTCCGTTAACCCTTGGCGGAAATATGGTAACGTCTTATCAGCAATTCGTAATACTTTATGCGTTTGTAAAGCTTTTGCGTTTTCTTCTTGTCGTAAAATAGCTAGTATCATCGAAAGTAAAATAAAACTGCCAAAACTATTTACAAGAATCATCGGTAGCGCAATTGTTTTCACAACACTAAGTCCATCTTCTATAATTAATAGAATCATAAGCATTTCTAAAGTAACGATAAAAACACTTAAAACCGCAGAAAATTTAGGTGTAATAGTACGGTTATATTTTTTGAAGATGTATCCAATATAACCTGTTATAATCCCAGCCAAAATTGATGAGATTGCACAACTTACTGCCGTGGTCCCGCCAAGCATATAACGATGAATACCCGCAATAGAACCTACTCCAATTCCGACGATAGGACCACCTAGCAACCCACTAATTCCCACACCCATAATTCGTGTATTCGCAATTGTGCTGGATGATGAAACACCTTGTAACCAATTTTCATTCATAATAGTATTTCCTGCTATTTCAATCCCTGTGTAATTGCTCACAATTGTAAACACTGAAAAAATACAAATAAGCTTAAACTTATCTACATATCCGTCTTGCTTATGAAGAAGACGCCGGAACGTTTTAATATGAGAAAGTAAAAATCCTAAAATAACAATAAGTCCGACGCGTTCAATCATCATAAGTACTAAATTTAGCATCTGTGATTCATTCCTTTTTATATTAGTTAGTTTTATTATGGGAAAATAATGAAGCGTGCGTCAAGAAGAATGAAATGCTTTTTGAAATATTTTACACATAACAATCGCCCCTTTATTTGACAATCTAGTAGAAGAGTGCTAAAAATAAAGTAATATAATACAGTCCTTTAACCCAACCCCGTGAGGTTGAGAAGGAAGTCGGAATATAATATACGTATGTTCTCTTATAAGGGGGCTACGTATGCTTTTTGGCCTTCTCATCATATCAGGTGAGAAGGCCTTTTGTTATTCTTCCATAGCGACTGTAGAAGAAAATTAGGAGGAGTAATAATGAACATTACTACTGATGTACAACCAACAACAGAGGAGACGAAAGAAAAAAGATATAAAACATTATTTGGTTCTGCGCTAGGATATGCAGCAGAAGGATTAGATATGTTGCTCTTATCTTTCGTACTTGTCTACATTCTAAAAGAATTTCACCTTAGCCCTGTCGAGGGAGGGAACTTAACATTAGCCACAACAATTGGGATGTTAATTGGTTCCTATTTATTCGGATTTATTGCTGATTTATTCGGTCGTATTCGTACAATGGCCTTTACAATCTTACTATTTTCACTAGCAACCGCACTTATTTATTTCGCAACAGATTATTGGCAATTATTAATTCTTCGCTTTTTAGTTGGAATGGGCGTTGGTGGTGAATTCGGGATTGGAATGGCCATCGTAACAGAAACATGGTCTAAAGAAATGCGCGCTAAAGCGACATCAGTTGTTGCACTTGGCTGGCAATTTGGCGTCCTGGTTGCTTCACTCCTTCCAGCATTTATCGTCCCGCATTTTGGATGGAGAGCTGTTTTCTTATTTGGACTAATTCCAGCTTTACTAGCTGTCTATGTACGTAAAAGTTTAAGTGAACCGAAAATATGGGAACAAAAACAACGCTACAAAAAGGAATTGTTACAAAAAGAAGATGAAGGTAATTTAACGACTACTGAAGCAGAACAACTAAAACAAGTGAAAAAGTTCCCACTTCGAAAGTTATTTGCAAGTAAAAAAGTAACAATAACAACAATTGGTCTTATTATCATGTCATTTATCCAGAACTTCGGATATTATGGAATTTTCACATGGATGCCAACTATTCTAGCGAATAAATATAACTATACATTAGCAAAAGCAAGCGGTTGGATGTTCATTTCTACTATTGGTATGCTAATTGGAATTGCAACCTTTGGTATTCTAGCCGATAAAATTGGCCGCCGCAAAACATTTTCATTATATTATATTGGCGGTACTATATACTGCCTCATTTACTTCTTCCTATTCACAGATGCGACATCATTGTTATGGGGAAGTGCCCTACTTGGATTCTTTGCAAATGGAATGATGGGAGGATTCGGAGCGATTTTAGCTGAAAATTATCCTGCTGAAGCTCGCTCTACGGCAGAAAACTTTATTTTTGGCACAGGGCGTGGGTTAGCTGGATTTGGACCGGTTATTATTGGATTACTCGCTACGGGCGGCAATCTACTTGGAGCGTTGTCCCTAATTTTTATTATCTATCCAATCGGATTGATTACGATGCTATTATGTGTACCCGAAACAAAGGGAAAAGTGTTAGATTAAGCATAAAAGAGGAAGCATCTCACTTAAGATGCTTCCTCTTTTCAATGTTTGTTTATTATTTACTTTGATTTACTAGCTTTCTGGAATAAGAAAGCTGTTTTATCTTTTTCTTCTACAATTCCTTGCTTTAATGCTAATTCCCCTGCAACTTTAGGTGCTAGCCACAGCATCGGGAATAATAGAATTGATACAGGAACAGCCGTCACTACAATAAAGGATTGTAGTGCATTAATACTTCCCTCACCCATATATAAAAGAATTGCTGCAACTGCGCCCATAATAAGCGACCAAAAAATTCGCAAGCTAATTCTAGGATCTCCATCTCCGGTCACTGCCATTGAAATGGAATAGGCCATTGAATCTCCTGTTGTCACTACAAATAAAATTGTTAATAAAAGAAATGCTGGTCCGATAATATTAGAAAGTGGTAATTGTTGCGTAATTGCAATCATAGCTGCTGGCATACCAGATTCACTTAATGCCACCGAGATAGAGCCTGGCTTCATTAACTCATAAAACACACCAGATCCGCCCAGTATAGTAAACCAAAACGTTGTAATAATAGGTGCGATAATTCCAATTGCAACGATTATTTCTCGAATCGTTCTTCCTCTTGAAATTCGGCTCACTAAAATTGCCATCATCGGTCCATATCCAATAAACCATCCCCAGAAGAAGATTGTCCACGACCCTAACCAGCCTGTATCACCACGATATGTGCTTATTGGAATAAATTCATGTATATAAAATCCAAACGAAGAAACAAATGAATCAATAATAAATCCACCTGGTCCAAATAATAATACGAATGCCATTAATAAAATTGCTAGTCTAACATTTAAATCACTTATAATTTGAATCCCTTTATCAATTCCCGTTACCGCAGATATAGTAGAAACAGCTACTACACAAACAATAATGGCTAATTGAGTAGTAAACACATCAGGAATTCCAAACAATGCTTGTAATCCGTAACTTGCTTGTAGTCCTAAAAATCCAATTGGACCAATTGTCCCTGCAGCTACCGCAATAATTGCAAACACATCGATCATTGTTCCAAGCCAACTCTTTCGCAATTTCTCCCCAAAAATAGGATATAAAAGCGTTCGAGGTTTTAACGGCATACCTTTATGATAATGCCCATACATCATAACTACTGCACTAATTGTCCCTAAAATCGTCCATGCTAAGAAACCCCAGTGCATATAACTTTGTGCTAAAGCAGGCATGACTGCTTCTTGCGTTCCAGCGGATACACCTTCATGTATTGGCGGAACTGTCATAAAATGATACATCGGCTCTGCTGCTGCCCAGAAAACACCACCGCCAGCAAGTAGCGTAGCCATAATAATTGCTAACCATTTCGCCGTACTAATCTCAGGCTTATCTAGCCCCCCGAGTTTAACCCTCCCATATTTTGAAAAGGCCATACCCATCGCAACGACAAATGTACCAATTAATAAAACTTGCCAAAAAGCACCAAAATATTTAATTGAAGCTGTAAAACTGCTATTAATGACTCCCTCTACGTAACTTTTATTTAAAATAACTGCAATTACAAATAATAAAAGTGAGCCACCACTAATAAGAAATACAGGCCAATCAGTTTTTTGACTCTTCATCCTCATTTACCTTCCTCCTTCCTCAGCAATCTAAAAAAACAACTTCATTATGTTTTATTGTTTATATTCCACACACAATAATTATATAAGTATAATGTTTTAGTGATTTCACACACTTATGTTGTCCCTAAAAATATGCTAAATCCTTTATTTTAAAAGAATATTCTATTCCTCTTACATAAAAACGCAAAACAAAAGACCTTATATTTCTATAAGGTCTTCGAAACAGAAATTTGATTATAACACAAGGAAATAGCCGTTTCAAAAAAGGGCGTGCTAAAAGAGCTAGAAGTAAAGGCTTCCAACTGCTATCTAATAGGAATTAAAAAAAATTTAAATTTCACGATTGATACCTTTATATTACAAACTACTTATGGAAGAAATTAGGAGATATAATGTCATTTGGATACGGTTTATGATAAATATGAGTTGCAGCAGGTGATAACGGAGGAATTAACCATACCCAGTTGCCAGTTACAACCCGTCCACAAGCAACTTCTTGCTTCTCAAACTGCTGAAATTGCTGGGCGGCAGTATGGTGATCTACAATGCTAACCCCTTGTTTTTTGAAAGAATATAAAACAGCTATATTTAACTCAATTAACGCTTTGTCTTTCCATAACGTACTATTTCTAGAAGTATCTAAATTCATCATCTCTGCAACTACTGGAAGCAAATTATAACGGTCATGATCCGCTAAATTACGAGCACCAATTTCAGTCCCCATATACCATCCATTAAACGGGGCTGCTGTATAAGAAATACCACCAATTTCTAAACGCATGTCTGAAATCATCGGTACCCCATACCATTTTACTTCTAGTGATGAAATTGGGTACTCTGGATGTTCAATTGGTACCTCTTTCACTTCTTTTTTAGGAATTTCTTTATATACAGGATCCTTTCCATCAACAGAAAATACAAGCGGTAATACGTCAAAATGTGTACCTTCTCCTTGCCACCCAAGACCTTGACATAAATCAGTAAATGCGGCGGAGTGTGAGTCACCAATCACTCCCATTTCCGTTTTGTATCCTGCATATCGAATTAATTGATGATTATAAAGTCGTATATTATTCTCTTCACCTTGATATTGCTTAAAAATCGTAATTGTCGGTTTAACTTTCCCATCATTCGTCGCATATTTAATATGATGAATTAATGCATTATATACACCTTCCTCATCATTTACTTCACGCGCATCTAATATGTGCATCTTACTCCAAAATAATCTCCCAATGCATCTATTACTATTACGCCATGCCATTCGTGATCCATGAACAAGCTCTTCAAATGTATGCTCATACGTTCCAGTCTTTTCTATCTCTATTAAAATTTCGTTCATACGCTCTTTTATTAATTTCTCTTTATTAAGTTCTTTATAGCAAACGGTAATAAAATTACTTGCTTCCTCTATTAATTGTTTCGTTTTGCTCATAAACAATCTCCTTCTATCTCAACAAGACACTACTACTTTACAGTATAAGCAAAAAGGATAAGAGTCACAAACGAAATCAAAAGTGTTACTTTTATCGTAATATTTTTCAGAAAATTTTTAGAATTTTTGTTGACTTCCGAAAAAAATAAGTGTATTTTTTTACTTAAGTAAACTATTTTTACCTAGACCAACTTTTTAGGTAGAAAGGAGGTAATTTCACGTCTTCATTTCAATTGCCCAATCTTTCATATGACTATGATGAACTAGATCCATACATTGGTGTGATACATTAGCATTCATCATACATGTAAGGTAAATTTGGTGATGTAAAACTAGTATTGTTGAAATCCTCCAGAATCCCCTGGATTGCCACCGGGGGATTTATGATTATTTCAGTATATTTATGTAATGCTGTAAAACATTTTTGATTTCTGTATTTAATTCTCGGAATGAAAATCCTAATTCACGAGCCTTTCCATTATGTAACGTACAATTAGTCACTTCATTATAAGGTGCTATATTATCTCCTACTTCTTGAATAAGTGCTTTTATTCCCGTTCTTTCTTCTATGAAATGAATAACTTCTCCAGTAGAAACTACCCCGTTGCTACAAGCATTAATTGGTCCTTCTATGTTTCCCATTCCGCACCATGCTAAAAACTCTCCTGCTTCCTTTTCATGTATAAATGACAACTTTCCATCTACATGATCCACAAAGATAGGCTCTTGTTTCATAACATGTTCAACGTAAAATTGTAATCTTTTCGTATAATCATTTTCTCCAATAACAACGGGAAATCTTACCGCAACGACTGGGAAGGTTGCCTGTTGAAACAACACTGCTTCCGCTAATCTCTTTCCCTCACTATAAGTGAAATCCCCTCTATCTCCATACGTAATCGAATATTCATACGGGTTGAACTCTTCTTGCAAGTTTAATGCAGGCTCATATACCGCCATTGAGGATGTCATAACATATTTTTTCACTCTACCACGTAATACTTTACATATAACTTTCGCGGCGTTCGGGCTATAACATAAGTTATCGTATACAATATCATAACTTTTACCTTCTACGCGCTCTTCCAGTAATTTCTCGTCTTCTCTATCTACTACAATTCTTTTTACCGTATCCCCAAAAGAATCCTCCGTAAATCCTCGTGTTGCAATTGTTATATCGTGCCCCTCTTTTAAAAGCGCTTCTACTAATTGCTTACCAAAAAACCTTGTTCCCCCTAGAACCAACACTTTTTTCACTTTCGTCATCCCCTATTTTGTAAAATACTACCTTAATTATAAACATGAATATAAATAAAAGCATGGAATCATTATAAAGATTCCATGCTTTCTTACATACGATACTTTAACGTACTCGATATTTAAAAATACAATAGCAGCAATAGAAAATAGAAATTACTGATACATAAACCCATAGTTCATATACGAATCCCTCTCCCCATACTCCCATAAAATAAAAGAGTGAAGGCAACGTCAATGTTACCCATGATTGTACAAAAGCAATTCTGCCAAGATATTGATTGATATTCTTTTTTTGTGCATTTAACACAAAGAATAAATACCAAAGTAATGCCCACATAAACCATGTTAACGCATTAACAACATCGTGGAATTGAACAAATGAAACAACCATATAGAATAAAGCAATAATTGCTACCCAAATACAGAACCAACCTAGTCCACTACTATCCATTCCTTTAATAAAAGTAACGCCTACATATAAATAAGTTAAACCAAATAAAAAAGTAGCTGCATATGAATATACCGTCCAATTACTTTGATCAGAAATCATAATCAAATAGAACGGAATGATAATTTGTAATGCCCCCACAAATAAATTAAAAACACCTGCGCTTTTCATCTCTACTTTGCCCAATATAACAAGACTATTTAAAAATAAAGCTGCACCTGAAAGTAATAATCCTACATAACCCATATATATTCGTGTGAAAGTCTTTCCCTTTCACACTTTTAACCTCCCCACAATATAAAGTGATCCTTTATCCCGCATTAACGGGCAGTAAAACTCCCACCTCAAAATTCAGCTGGAGCAAAGAAGTTAGGTGGGAGATCAACTGCCCGTAAAAGCCCGATTGGTTCGACTAATAATCAGTGGGGGATGAACAAAACCCCCACTGATTAAAGTTTCACTTTATTATTTTTCTTCCTATTTAAAACTACATACATAATTTTTAATCCAAATAAGTCAGACTTCCTACCTTAAAAAAGAACAGATTTAAAACGCTTTCAATAATAAATAACCCTATCAGAACATTAAATAGGATTCCTTGATTATAAACGTACTCTAACCATGATACAAGTATTGGAATTCTTTTCAATATTACGTTTTTTATTTCTATGAAAAATTAGTAGGATGATGCATTTCCCCTACCTCATTCTATTAATTTCTAGCATAAAATATTGTACAATCATATCATTTTAAGGAAGGTTTGATATTTATGCCTCTTCATTATCCAAATCAACCTGTTTTTCACTCCACAGGTGTATTAACAAGAGAGCCTGCAACAGTTTCAGCAGTAGTAAACATTGTAAATTTAGATGCATTTTACGCACACTATGTAAGTATAGAGGTTTGGGATTGGTCTAACTATTCTAATCCTGTAAAATTACCTGTACTAATTGGTGAAAATGCGGAAGTAGCATTTCCATATCTTTTACAAGGTAATCACTTAGCAGTTTTTTATGCTGATTTAGATGACTCTATTCACTTATATGAAATTCGTATTTCTGATCCTGGCCACTCCAATATTATTGCAAATTGTTTTGGACGAAGCATCCCGCCATACGCAAGCCAAGAAGGTAATACCGTATACCATAAACAACTTATTCGAATTCATTAATTTCTCTTTCCAAATCACCAATTTATAAAGCCTTCAATAGACTAAATTCCTATTAAAATGCTTTGGTCAGTAATAATTTTCTTTTCCTCAACGAAAACTATTACTGACCTTTGGCTCCTTTATTATACATAAATACAATAAAAACAAAGTATCCTCCTTAAATCATTTGATAGCCATTTTTATTATCTACCTGCCATCTCCACGAATCTATACACATCTCTTCTAATCCATATTCTGCTTCCCATCCTAATTCTCGCTTCGCTTTAGATACATCAGCAAAACATATTGCTACGTCCCCAGGACGACGCCCGATAATTTTATAAGGTATTTTTTTGCCCGAGACCTTCTCAAAAGCATTAACCATCTCCAATACACTATACCCTTTCCCTGTGCCAAGGTTATATGCATCTATTCCTGTAGTTTCAAGTACTTTCTCAAGTGCCTTTACATGTCCTTTTGCAAGGTCAACAACGTGAATATAATCACGGACACCTGTCCCGTCTCTTGTTGGATAGTCATTTCCAAATATATTTAATTCCTTTAATTTCCCTACCGCTACTTGTGTTACATATGGCATTAAATTATCCGGAATCCCATTTGGATCTTCTCCGATACGGCCACTTTGATGCGCCCCAAATGGGTTGAAATAACGAAGTAACGCGATACTCCATTCACCATCAGCTTTTGCAACATCACGCATAATTTGCTCTATCATTAACTTTGTTTGCCCGTATGGATTTGTCACGCTTAATGGAAATTCTTCCGTAATTGGTGATGTTTTTGGAATTCCATATACAGTTGCAGACGAACTAAAAATAAATTTTTTCACATTATGCTTTTGCATTACATCACATAATATGATCGTACTTATAATATTATTATAATAATATGTAAGCGGAATTGTAGTAGATTCCCCAACTGCTTTGAAGCCAGCAAAATGAATAACTGCTTCAATGTTATTTTCCAAAAAAATCTCATTCATTTTTTCACGATTTAAAACACTTTCATTATAAAATTTAAATTGTTTCCCTGTTATTTCTTTTACTCGGTTTAAAGACTCTATTGAACTATTTGAAAGATTATCTACGACTATAATTTTATAATTATTATTTAATAATTCTATACACGTATGACTACCAATATATCCTGCTCCACCCGTTATAAGTATCGCCATATATATAGTCCCCCACTTATCATCAATTATAAAATCTCAATACACATCTATCCTATCATATTCCAAGATTGAAATTCTAAATATTTTAAATTTTCTTTTTTATATAAAAAAAGCTACATAACCTTTAAGTTATGTAGCTCTTCAACATCTATATTTGTCTATATCATTTTTTATTACTCAAAAATTTTAGTAAAAGCTATTCGGACGTTCCGGTTTGTTAAATTACGTAACAATATACACTTAGAAAATGCGCAAGACTACCTAACAATACAAAAACATGAAAAATTTCATGGTGTCCCATATATTTAAACTCCAACCATTTTGGCTTCGCACCGTAAATAAACCCACCAATTGTATAAAAAATGCCTCCAAGTACTAAGAAAATAATACCTCCTGTACTTAAATTCTCAGCTAGCGGTGCAAAGAATAGAACAATTAACCAACCCATCAGAAGATAAATTGCTGTCGATAACCATCTTGGACAATTAAACCAAAACATTTTAAAAACAATACCCAAAATCGCAGTTGCATAAACTAAACAAAATAATAGTAAACCATTTGCCGAGTTTAATGTAATTAAGCAAAAGGGTGCATATGTACCTGCAATTAATATAAAAATCATAGAATGATCTAGTTTCCTAAAGAAATAAATAACACGTTCACTGGCTACAACACTATGATACACAGCTGACGCCATATAAAGGACCATCATCCCGATACCAAATAAAATAACGGCTGTAATTGCAGCAACAGATGGCATCTTAACAGAAACCTTCACAAGCATAGCTAATAATGCAATAAATGATAATACAGCTCCTCCTAAGTGAGTAAATGCATTAACTGGTTCTCTTACATAAGCATTCATATAAACACCCCTCATATAATTACATGTAGTTTTCATAACTACATGTAATTATATACACATTATGCGCACGGGTCAACATTTACAATTCATTTGTTTCGTAATACCATATTTAAAGATATACTAAACATTAAGTTCCACTAAGTTATAAAAGTGAGGGGTTCTACGTGGAAAATATAAATAAATTACTTGAATCATTACATTTAGAAAAAAGTATTAAACTTGAGGATATCCCAAATGTCGACTTATATGTAGACCAAGTTGTCCAACTATTTGAGAATACTTATGCGGATACAACGAGAACTGATGATGAAAAAGTATTAACAAAAACAATGATTAACAATTACGCAAAAGGGAAATTATTCATCCCTATCAAAAATAAAAAGTATTCAAAAGAACATATGATTTTAATCAGCTTAATTTATCAATTAAAAGGAGCTCTTTCCATTAATGATATAAAAAGCTCCTTAGAAAATATAAATGCACCGTTAATAAACGATGATACATTCGAATTAAATACTCTATATAAAGATTACCTTTCTCTTACTGACACCAATGTGGAAAGCTTTAAGCAAGACGTGAATAACCGTGTTAAGGAAGTAAACGAGGTTTCTTCCTTAGAAGATCCAAAGCTAGAAAAGTTTTTATTACTAACATCCTTCGTGACTATGAGTAATATGTATAGACGTTTAGCAGAGAAACTAGTTGATGACCTCAAAGAAACTTAAACAAAAAACTATCCACCTGTTAGAGGTGGATAGTTTTTTGTTTACTTAATTGCTTCATGAACCTTTAATTGTTTCCCTTTAATCGTTGTGTTTTTCATGATTTTTAAAACAAGTGGTCCTTTTCCATTTAATATTTCAACGTAAGAAACATTGTCTTGTATTGTAATAATTCCTATATCTTCTGCTGTAACACCTTTAATTTTAGCAATTGTACCGACGAAATCTACCGCCCTAATTTTCTTTTTCTTCCCGCCATTAAAGTACAATTTCATAATTCCTTTGTTTAGATCTGCATTTTTATCTTTCTTTATAATTGGTTTAGCATGTATCTTTTCCTCAAATACTGCTTTCCCTTTCATAACTTCTTCTTTTGAAGGTGCAAGTGCCTTTGGAATTTCAAAGCCAATGTACTCCTCAATCTCTTCTAAAAATCTATTTTCATACGGCGTCATGAATGTAATAGCTTTCCCGTTATTACCAGCTCGTCCCGTTCTTCCCGTACGATGTACATAACTTTCTTTTTCTAATGGAATATCATAGTTAATAACATGTGTAATATTATCAATATCAATTCCTCTAGCAGCTACGTCTGTCGCTACTAAATAACGGAACTTTCCTTTTCTAAAATCGTCCATAACTTCAAAACGATCTTCTTGTACCATACCACCATGTATTTTGTCACAAGGATAGTTAACCCGCTTTAACTGTTGAAATACGTGATCTACATTTTCTTGCGTACGGCAAAAAATAATACAACTATCTGGATTCTCAATCGTTGTTACATCTTTAAGAAGTGAAAGCTTCTCCTCTTCTCTCGTCTCAAAAAGTGTATGTTCAATTTTATCTGTTGTAATCCCGGCAGCCTTAATTTCAATATGAGTTGGAGAGCCCATATACTTACGAGATAACTTTTCAACATCTTCTGGAAGTGTTGCTGAAAATAGCATTGTCATTCGTTTTTTAGGTAATTCGTCAATAATTGCCTCTACCTGATCGATAAAACCCATATTTAGCATTTCATCTGCTTCATCAATAACTAAGTACTTCAAACGGTCTAAAGAAAGAGTGCCTTTTTCAATATGATCTAACACACGGCCAGGAGTCCCAACTACAATATGTGTTTTTTGCTTTAACTCTAATTTTTGACGTGCAAATGGAGATTTACCATAAACTGCAGCGGCCTTAATTCTTTTGAAGCGGCCTATATTCGTAATATCTTCTTTTACTTGCACCGCAAGCTCTCTCGTCGGTGTTAAAACTAAAGCTTGTGGCTTATTCTCTTCCCACTCCACCATTTCACAAAGTGGTATGCCAAATGAAGCGGTTTTTCCACTTCCAGTCTGTGATTTCACGACAAGGTCTTTCTTTTGCAAGGCAACTGGAATAACCTCTCCTTGCACTTCCGTTGGATGTTCATATCCTAAACCAGTAAGTGCTCGTATTATTTCTTTACTTAATGCATAATTACTAAAGCTTTTTTTATTCATATATTAACCTCATTTGAATTTTATATTTAAATAACCCTATTCTCCATATCTCACGTCGAGTTATACTAAGATACTATATTACACCAATGTTTTTAATTTATCTAAGTATAATTCTTAAATAATAAAAGGCAGCCCTAATAATAAGTCTGCCCTTCTAAACTATATTCATTTCTATCCCGCTATTTGTGGGCAGTAAACGCCCGATTGGTGAAGGCTAATAATCAGTGGGGGGATGAACAAAACCCCCACTGATTAAAGTTTCACTTTATGGGACTAATTTTTTTACAACCGGTATTCTTTGCAACACTAAAGTGATTAACATACTAAGGACAATTGTAATCATCACATTAATAGGTATCGCCAAGATTGCATGTACATGTTCATTTACCTTTGGAAAGACCCTGTACAGATAGTTATTTAATAAGAAAAAGTGAAGGATATAAATACCAAGGCTCGTTTGATTTATACCGCGTAATAAAAATGGTAATTCCCTTTCCGAATTTTGGAAATAATATTTAAAGAATATAAATAAGCCAATTGTCATAAGTACAACACCTGGAGCAAAGTATCCATACCAAAACTGGTCCAATTGTCCATTTGCTTGGACTGTATAGTAATATGTAATAAAGAATGTAGTACTAAATCCTACGATTCCTCCGACGTAAGCGATAGTCCTCCATTTTTTAACAATATCATAATTTGATAAATAATAACCAAGTAGAAAATATCCTACATAATTCGTAACATAAAATAATTCAATATTAAAGTTAATAGGGTAATAATATTTTGCTAAATTAACCACAACAGATGCATATATCCATAAAATTAAAAAATACTCTATCTCCCTCTTTTGAGCATTCTTCACAAAAATTTTCAGTAAAGGTGTAATTAAGTATATCCCTACAATCATGTACATGAACCATAAATGTCCACCAATACTATCTGTTAGAAAATACTTTATCCCCTGMTTTATCGAACGTGGGAAATATCCCGCATAAGCCCCGTATAAGTAAAATAAAGCACTCCAAGCTACAAAAGGTATAATTACCTTACTTGCACGCTTCCGTATAAAATCACCAATAGAAATGTCTTTCGTTCCCTTTAATAATAAAGCACCACTAATCATCACAAAAATTGGAACACTGGCACGTGAAATTGATTCAAAAAGGTTACCAGCCATCCAGCGCGACACGTTATTTGCATCTAACATGGAAACATAGCCAGCAGCAACATGAATTGTAACGACTGCAATTGTCGCTAATACACGCAACCAATCCATATACACTAATCGGTTCATTAACACCCCTCCTAAATTTACATATTTAATTTTTTATTTACCACACATAATTTTATATTAAATTCCGATATATTAAAACAAATTGTGACGATATCAACCTATAACAAACCTAAATAAACTTAATTTTTTAATATAAACATTAAAACCTTTGACTTATTAGTGAAAATAATGTAAATTATCTTTTGGACGAACATTTTCAAAGAAACTAAATAAAATATTCGTATTTTAGGGGTGTAAATGATGGAAAACGTATTTGACTATGAAGATATTCAATTAATTCCTGCAAAATGTATTGTAAATAGCCGATCCGAATGTGATACAACTGTCACTTTAGGAAAACATAAATTTAAATTACCTGTCGTACCTGCAAATATGCAAACGATTATTGATGAAAGAATCGCAACTTATTTAGCTGAAAATAATTACTTCTACATCATGCATCGTTTTCAACCAGAGAAACGAATTTCATTCATTAGAGATATGCAATCACGTGGATTAATTTCTTCAATCAGCGTTGGTGTTAAAGAAGACGAGTACGAATTCGTACAACAATTAGCTGCTGAGCAACTTTCACCTGAATACATTACAATCGATATCGCACATGGTCACTCTAACGCTGTGATCAACATGATTCAACATATTAAAAAACATTTACCAGAAAGCTTCGTTATCGCTGGAAACGTTGGAACTCCAGAAGCGGTAAGAGAATTAGAAAACGCTGGTGCTGATGCAACAAAAGTTGGCATTGGACCTGGTAAAGTTTGTATTACTAAAATTAAAACAGGCTTTGGAACTGGCGGTTGGCAGCTAGCTGCACTTCGCTGGTGTGCAAAAGCTGCAAGTAAGCCAATTATCGCTGACGGTGGTATTCGTACACATGGCGACGTAGCTAAATCAATTCGATTTGGAGCAACTATGGTTATGGTCGGTTCTCTATTCGCAGGTCATGAAGAGTCTCCAGGGGAAACAATCGAAAAAGATGGCAAACTTTATAAAGAGTACTTCGGTTCAGCTTCTGAATTCCAAAAAGGTGAGAAGAAAAACGTTGAAGGTAAGAAAATGTTCGTTGAGCATAAAGGTTCTTTAGAAGACACTTTAATCGAAATGGAACAAGATCTTCAATCTTCTATCTCTTACGCTGGTGGAACAAAATTAGACGCAATTCGTACTGTAGATTATGTAGTCGTGAAAAACTCTATTTTCAACGGTGACAAAGTATATTAATTTATAAATTTAACTAGAAGGACAAGCATAAAAAATGCTTGTCCTTCTTTTTCATGTATAAAAATGTAAAATATTTTCATTTCACTGAATTTTCTAGTATCATGTTTTTAGATACTTATAATAAGGGGGATATAACAAATGAAAAATGTAATTGAGAAACGCCTTATTCGCGCGGAAGTCCCTACTGAATTGACATGGGACCTTTCTGATTTATACGAATCTGATAAAGAGTGGGAAACTGCATTACGTGTATTAACAGACGATATAAAAAAACTTGATGCATTTAAAGGACAATTACACACTAGCCCCGCTACCTTATTAAATTGCCTACTTTTAGAAGAAGAGCTTTTAATGAAGTTAACAAAACTCGGCGCATATGCAAATTTAAAAGAATCCGCTGATCGTACAGATTCAGTTATTCAAGCGAACTCTTCCAAAACTTCCGCTCTAGGAACGAATGTACATACCGCACTATCCTTTATTCATAACGAAATTCTCTCACTTAAGGAGGGAATAATTGAAAAATATTTAACTGAGGAAATAAAACTTGAACCTTTCCGTAAATCATTACTAGAGATACTCAAAAAGAGGCAGCACACTCTCTCTCCTGAAACAGAAGAAGCTCTTGCTGCACTCGGCGAAGTTCATAGTTCACCCTACAAAATTTACGGCATGACTAAATTAGCCGATATGGATTTCCCTTCTATACAAGATGAACAGGGAAATGATTTGCCTGTATCGTTTGCATTATTCGAAAGCAAATATGAATTTTCTCCAAGCGCATATATACGTAAAAAAGCATATTCATCATTTGTTTCCACATTGAAACGATATAAAAATACAGTTGCAACAACATATGCTACTGAAGTAAAAAAACAAGTGGCGCTTTCTCGTTTGCGCAAGTACGAGTCCGTTACCCATATGCTTTTAGAACCTCAAAAAGTTCCACTTGAAATGTATAACAACCAACTAGATATTATTTATAACGAATTAGCGCCTCATATGCGCCGTTTTGCAGATTTAAAAAAGAATGTATTAGGGGTTAATCAAATGCTTTTCTGTGACTTACATGCACCGTTAGATCCTGAATTTAATCCAACAATCACTTACGAAGAAGCTGGCAAACTCATTCAAGATTCTTTAAAAGTATTAGGAAATGAATATAGTTCCATTATCGAAAAGGGCTTCAAAGAAAGATGGGTAGACCTTGCAGATAACGTAGGAAAATCAACAGGTGCCTTCTGCTCTAGCCCATACGGTTCTCACCCTTATATTTTAATTACATGGCAGGGTACGATGCGCGGGTGTTTCACATTAGCTCATGAATTTGGACATGCTGGTCATTTTTATTTAGCAAATAAAAATCAGCGCATTATGAATGTACGTCCTTCTATGTACTTTGTTGAAGCTCCATCAACGATGAATGAATTACTATTAGCTCAGCATTTACTTGCGACTACTGAAGATAAGAGAATGCGCAGATGGGTTATTCTGCAACTACTCGGCACATATTACCACAACTTCGTTACCCATCTACTTGAGGGAGAATATCAAAGAAGAGTATACGCTCTAGCAGAAGAAGGGCAAGCACTCACAGCTACAACTTTAACTGAAATAAAAACAAAGGTCCTTTCGACATTCTGGGGAGATTCCGTAGAAATTGATGAAGGCGCTGGTTTAACATGGATGCGTCAACCTCACTATTATATGGGCTTATATTCTTACACATATTCAGCAGGCCTAACTGCATCTACCGCTGTAGCCCAAATGATTCAGGAAGAGGGACAGCCTGCTGTTGATCGCTGGCTCAACGTACTCCGCGCAGGCGGTACGATGAAACCACTCGAATTAATGAAACACGCTGGAGTAGACATGTCAAAACCAGATGCAATCCGTAAAGCTGTTTCTTACGTCGGTTCCTTAATTGATGAACTAGAGCACTCTTATCAAGAATAAAAATAAGCCCTCGTTTTATGAGGGCTTATTCTATATTTACTTTCCAAATCTTTTGCGGTATCCGCACTTTCTACACAGTTCTTCTACTGCAACCCTTTTGGAAAATCCATCTACAATATTTTGCGCTCTATCGCCTTCAATAATATTAGAGAATGAATCATTATTAATATTTCCAAGGTTAATAATTCCCTCACCATCTAAACAGCAAGGAATAACCGTTCCGTTCGCTAAGATTCCAGCCTGATTACGAAGTCCATGACAGAAGCCTTTTCCATCATCCTCTTCTTCATGTAATGCTGG
This sequence comes from Bacillus sp. P4_D3, assembly GCF_056401855.1. Taxonomy (NCBI): domain Bacteria; kingdom Bacillati; phylum Bacillota; class Bacilli; order Caryophanales; family Bacillaceae; genus Bacillus; species Bacillus sp. P4_D3. The sequence goes on along the minus strand of NZ_JBFUIN010000003.1, from coordinate 55,006 downwards.
CCACTGGAATTCATAATCTTGATTAATAAATACACGTTCTGCAATTTTTATACCTTTTCCTGGTGTAAGCTTCTCTTCAATGTTATAAGAAAGATCAAATTCATTTTCGATAATAGATAATAAATCTCTATTCCGTTGAATTTCAAGATTCGTTTTGTTATCCTGAGTTAAATTCCACAACCTTAGCGAAACAATTAAATCCGATTGACTTGTCGCCTCTCTAATGAAAGAAAGTATACTCCTTACATAGCCCTCTTTATCTTGCGATCCTGGGTGTCCATCAAAACTGTGCAGTGAAAAATTCATTTGTCTTAACGCAGGCTTATTTAACAGTCTATGTCTTCTCTTATTAATTAACGTTCCGTTCGTTGTAATGTTAACTTTAAACCCTTTTTCATGGCTTAAATCTAATAGTTGATCTATTTTCGGATGGAGCAATGGCTCACCCTTCACGTGCAAATAGATGTAGTCTGTGTGAGGTTTAATTTGGTCTAATCTTTTAGCAAAATCCTCCACAGAAATGAATTGCTTCTGCCTTTCCGTCGGCGGACAAAAGCTGCACGCAAGATTACATACACTCGTAATCTCCAAGTAAAACTTTTTAAACTTCTTCACCTTTAATTCCTCACTTCTATGACTACTTATACTTTTTTCCTCTTCATATTACAACACACTTTTTTATAAATAGAAACATACTTATTTTAGGAAACCTTCGTACTACCTATTAATGTTTAAAAGACCATCGGTGGTTTTTGTCCAATGGTCTTTTTTACTCTTTATATACAAAGGAAAAATTTATTTATGATACGGTTCACCGTAACGTGTTTAATAGCGAATTTATATATTAATTTATGGGTGATATACTCCCACCTGTTTTAGATACTTTATACACATTACCATTCCTCCCTATAAAGAATATATCATTTTCAATAATATTTATCCGTTCTATTGTACTTCCATAATTTTCGATTGAAATCTTATTCTTAGTACCATTCTTTATATCTATCCGATGAATAAATTCTTCATCATTATCCGAACTATTATAATAAATTTCGTCATTATTAAGATTTACTGAGGTGTGGTAACTTACATTTTCAAGCACTTGTCTTTCCATTAAATTTTTATCTATATTATATCTAGATACTTCATAATCATCATTAAGAACAATATAATTTTGAGTTACAGAAAAAGATCTAAAATCACTTAGTAATGATTTTGTTTTTTCCTTATTTGTACCATCTAAATTCATTCGATAGATTTCATACCTTTCTTCCGGAATATCAACCTTATCTTTATAGTAAATAAAATTATCATTAATGTAAAAGAATGACGTATGAACTAATTTTGTTTTGTTTGTACCGTCTACCTTAATCCTATAAAGTGCCTTTTCATCCGTATGGGATGTTTTATCTTGGATTTCTATTAAATAATAAATCCAATCACCATTTACAATCATATTCTCAATTCTAAAAATATTATGGCTATCTCCCAAAGCTTGTTCAATTTGTGTATCATTATATTCTTTTGCATGATTAGTTATTTTTTGTTTATTTTTACCATCCAAATTAACCCTATATATCTCCATCCCATTATGCATTTTAGAGTACGCAGCATAATAAACCCAATCACCTACAACATTAATATAATACGGTCTATCATCACTTAATTTAGTCTTTTTACTACCATCTTTCTGCATTTTATATAATGTTAGGTCCTTCGAATGATAGTAAATCCAGTCCCCTTGATTTGCTACAACTCCTCCATTTACAATATTCCCCATGGAATTCCCCATGGAATTATTAGGTTCCTTGTTCACATTCTTAACATCTTTTTTAGATGCTCTTTCTTCTTCTACTTTTCCTTCTTCTTTTGCCTTAGCCTCTTTTTTCGCTTTTTCCTCTTCTTTTGCCTTAGCCTCTTTTTTCGCTTTTTCCTCTTCTTTTGCCTTAGCCTCTTTTTTCACTTTTTCCTCTTCTTTTGCTTTTGCTTCTTCTTTCGCTTTTTCCTCTTCTTTTGCCTTAGCCTCTTTTTTCACTTTTTCCTCTTCTTTTGCTTTTGCTTCTTCTTTCGCTTTTGCTTCTTCCCTTTTTAGTTCTATTGCTGCAATTTGTTGTTTTTCCTTTTTATTATATTTAGGTGCAGATAATATCGATAGACTTAGACAAAGAACTGCACTTATACCAAATAAAATAGCACTTTTCAGCCTTAATCTTTTTCCTTTTGTAAAAATTAATTTTGGGAAAAATAATCCTATAATCCAAATAAACAAACAGATAAAGAACAGGAATAAAAACATTAACTGTAAATTATTACGATGTATTCCCGTAGAAAACGAGATAATCCCCAAACATATAGCTAAACTTATAATAAAAATATACACTTTGAACACGACTGAACGATTTTTCTCTTTTCCTTTTAACCACCATAAAACTAAATTAGGATTGAACAATCCTGTTATTAGTAAAGTAATTGCACAAATTGCTACAATTATACTTAAAATAAAACCTATTGTAGAAAGCATACATATCCCCCTTTACAAAATTAACCACATAAAATTATAACATTATTTTTATATCTGAAAATAATGTTATAATATTCGTAAATTAAATTTTAGAATTCCATCCATAAATAAAACCTTATCCGATTCATTCTCGGATAAGGTTTTTTGTAAACAATGTTTCTGATTATATTCATCAAACTGTAGTTCTATAAACTCTATTTTTCTCTTCGCATCCAACTTAATTTCCTTAATAAAAAGATGGAGCAAAATTTTCTTTTGTTCAGCTGGCACAACAATCAACAAGTCTTTCAAATTTTTCATTACACTTTTTACATACTCATATGAAAGGGGCTTTTGGGGTTCATCATCCAACTTATACAGAATCTCTGATTTGCGAATTGAAAGCTTTTCTTGTTCTTCTTGCAGTTCATGTAGCCGAGAAGAAAACATTTCTTTCTCTATAAAATCATCTTCGTAAAGTGCAAAATATTTTTTACGTTTGCTTTCAAGTTGTTCGATCCATTTTTCTATAGCAGATAATTCTTGCCTCATCGGCTTAATACTCTCTTTCTTCCGCTTATTCGTAGCAGTTATGATATCTTTGAGAATGCTTTTCTCATTTACCACTTCTGTTAATCGCTCCATGACATGTTGTTCTGCATAATTTGCTCTTACACTATTGGCATTACATACAGAGCTTCCTTTACTACGGAAGGCTCCACAGGAATAATATCTTCTAATTACTATTGTTCCATCTTTCAACTTACTTTTCGTCCTACTCGCAACCATAGACGCCCCACATTTTGGGCATTTCATAAGTCCGGTCAGTAGAAATCTTCCATCAAAATTCCTAATACCAGTATGAGATTTTTTCTGTTGAATGGCTTGTACCTTATCCCATAGCTCTAAGCTAATAATAGGCTGATGGTCTCCCTGCTCTTGAATAAAATTCTCGTTCTTTCCTTTTCTTCGATGCTCATTCCATCCTTCAAAACGGTTGAATCGAATTTTTCCAATATAGATAGGGTTTAACAGAATTTGCTTTACAGAATCTGTACTGAATGTATTACCCTTTTTTGTTTTATATCCTTCATAATTAATTTTATTAGCAATTGCCTTTAATCCTTTACCAGATGCATACAGTTCAAATATCTTGCGAACGATGACTGCTTCTTCGTCTACAATTACTAATTTTGTTCCTTTACTGTGCTTTCCTTTAGCATCAACAGAAATACTTTTATAGCCTAGAACAACCCCACCATTCCATTTCCCTTCGCGTGCTCTCTGTTTCATACCCATTCTGACATTATCTACAATTGTATTCCTTTCTAATTCCCCTACAGCCCCCATCATTTGAAGGGCAAATTTCCCCATAGGAGTTTCTGTTTCAAAGTTCTCACTAAAAGAACGAAATGATATATTATATTTGCTTAATTCTTCTACAATACGAAGAAGATCTATTGTCTTTCGAGCTAGACGTGAAATTTTCCAAACAACTAACTCATCAAATTCATGATTCTTTGCATCACGTAACATCCTCTGAAGTTCATATCTACCATTGATTGACTTACCACTAACTCCACGATCTACATATTCTTTTGTAAGTAATTTCCCATGCATTTTACAGTAATTCCGTAATGTTTCCAGTTGCGCATCGATGGAATACCCATGTTCTGCTTGCTCCTCTGTGCTGACCCTTGCATAAATAGCTACTCTTATGAGATGTTGCATACATAACCCTCTTCACTTTTCACATTTTTATGATAAATTGTAAAAATATCTATCTCTTGTTTCTCGTTTTTATCCAACTTCATTTCGATATTCTGTACTTTTTGCTTTTCATCCAATACGATTTTGTGAATAACAGATGCTAAAAATTCTTTTTTCTTTTCATTATTTTCCTCAAATAACAATTGATGTAAATTAGTAAAAATTTGATCTATATCTTTCTTTGAAGAAGATGTTTTATTTTTATAATTTTCAAACTCTTCTAGTTGTTGTTTTTCCCGAATTAACTTCTCCATCTCTTGTTTGATGATAATTAGTTTCTTTTTAAATACTTTGGCCGAAATGTGTTCCTCTTCAAATTCACTAAACAGCCGCTCCTTTTTTATTTTTAGTTCTTCCTCTTGTTCCAATAATATCTTTAAACTCAGTCTTTTCTCTTTATCATCATCCATAATTCCTTTATTTTTACATAAAGATTCAGTGACGTTTTGTTGATCTATAATATTTTTTATACTTTTATATACCTGTTGCTCTATATAATCTGCTTGAATAGGTAAAAAGCTACAGGCATTGGTTCCTTTATTGATACGTTTACTACATGAATAGTAACGATAAATCCTTACGGATTCTTGATTATTTCGTAATACTTTTCCTGTACCTACACCTACCATAGAACTTTGACATATCGGACAAAAGAGAAGGGAAGAAAGGACATATACAACCTTTTTTGTATAATCTCTTTTTTGTTGTTTGCTTTTTTGTTTCATACGAAACTGTACTGTCTCCCATATCTCACTTGAAACAATAGGTATATGCTTTCCATTTACAATCTGTTCTTTATTTTCTTCATGAAAACGGATTTTTCCAATGTAGACAACATTTCTTAAAATTTTACGAACAGTTCCAATTGAGAAAGCCTTATTATACTTAGTACGAATACCCTTGCTATTCAGTTTATTTACAATTGCTTTATATCCACTACCTTCTGCATACCATTGAAAAATTTGCCGAATCAGTTTTGCCTCTGATTCATTTACCACTAAATTAGATTCTCGACCCTTTTCTAAACAAGCAGCCTTCGAGATTACATTATATCCTAGAATTCTTGCACCGCAGTATTCCCCTTGTCTGTCCCTTTGCTTCCGTCCAAGTCTAGAATTCTCCAAAATTGTATGCCTTTCTAGTTGCCCAACTGCTCCTAACATTTGTAGGGTAAAGTTGCCTATTGGAGTACTACTGTCAAATTTTTCACTTAGACTTCTCACTGTTACCCCACAACTTTTAAGTACCTCGACAATATGAAGTAAATCCACCAAATTCCTTGCCAATCGATTGCTCTTCCATATAATCACTTCTTGAAACTGTCCCTGTTTCGCATCATGTAGCATTTGCTGGAGGGAGCTTCTTCCCTTTATACTTTTTCCTGATATTCCAACATCTCCATATACGTTGTATACACTAAGGTCATTATTCGTACAATACTCTACAAGTAGCTGCTTTTGCGCTTCAATACTAAAACCATATTCAGCCTGCTCATATGTACTTACACGAATATACAGCGCAACTTGAATACTCATATAAATCACCTCATGCTATATCTTTTTGGTCTATAGGAAGATCTTCAATGTATACTTGCTCTTCATCATCATTTCTCGCTATTTTGTTATGATGTGTAACAATTAATTCAGCTAATAATTCTACAAAATATTTATAATTATGATCTGTATATTTCATATTGATCCTCCTACAAATTTATAATATCTATTTCAACTTGATTTCAATTCAGTTACCAAAGCTTTTGGGGCCAGAGGGGCTCATCATATACTCAATACGCCCCTTCATCCCCCCAAAATGTATACTAGATTCCCTTAGCCTCTACTACATTAGGCCAAATATTACCTTTTTGGTCTGGTTGATTTTCAATCGTTAAAAGAACTTTTTTTTCTCGTAATTTCCCTAATGAAAACCCCACACTAGGTTCATCATTTAAAATTCCAGTCACAATCGGATATAATCGACCCCCTTTATGCATAGAGCTGCTTGCTACAAAAGAAACCGGCTCATTTTTTCCCAATATTCGGAAAGTTATAGTGACCCTTACCCATCCTTCCTGCTTCAAACCTTTGACTTCCTCTACAATAGCCTTATGCTTTCCTGGCCTTATGTTAGTAATAAAACAGGTACTATGAACAACTAATAAGTCATCTTCTTCATTTGATCCTTCATTTTCATCTTCGAATTCCTCTGGCTCTTCAATTTCTAGCTCAATCTCTTCTTCCATATCATCAGTAACCTCTTCCTCCCATTCAAAATCCTCATTTTCCATATCTAACTCATTTAATAATGATAAATTACGCTTTCTCTTTTTCATAATAGTTATCTCCTTTGATTTTAATATTATAATTAAATAATTTTAATAACCTAGTTATTATTACTAATTTCTATATCTAGTGTATGTCGATGCAAATGTAACAATCTTGGCCTGTCATTCAACTTATTTGTACTGGGAATTTTCTTCTTAATGGTACGATGTACTTTTCCATTACCATCTTTCTCAACTCGTATCATATCCTCTTCCTCTAAATTTTTTAAGAGAATATATTCACTAACAGGAAACTCTTTGCCCCGAATTCTTTGCAACTTATGTACCTCATCCATAACATTTTTAAATTTTAGGTAATAGTAATCCTTATCATAAAAAACTACAGGATTATTAAGTAAAAGCTCATGATCCGTATCTTCTAAATTTCTTGCATGTATCTTAGAATTAGCGATAAGGTACGCTAAACTCTTTATAAATATTTCAACTGGTTTGTCCTCACTAACGAGTTTATGCTGTTGCTGAATCATACTGGTTAGGATCTTTTTCGCATTACTCAGGCGTACTTCCGCTTTCTGTGCCGAAAGTACACTGATAGATTTCATAAACTCCAGCATCATTTCATAACCAATACATAACCAAGCAGCAGCATCCACAAGCCTACCATGTACATGTTGCTTAAACTCTATCCGATACTTCGTAAACATACCTTGTAGCTTAGTGGGCAGTTCATCCATTTGAGGAATTAACCATTTGATATATCCCAACATTGCCTCTTGTAAGTATTCTACATTCTCTTGCGCTACAGATAATTTTTCAAGGTTCACCTCGCCAGGTTTTACTTCTACTCCTAAAAAGCGAGCTACAGAAGATTGACCTTTAGGTATATCCTCCCCTGTTACAGTTGCCAATCCCATAGGCCTATAAGTCTTTTGTAAATCTGTGTTTGCCTTCATTCTTCCCCTGCCAACTCGATCACCATAAATCCTTAGGATTTTTTGTGCCATGTCATCCATGGCCAGCTTTTGATTTCGATTAGTTGATGGATGATAATCATCAACTAACATTAATACATCTTTAGCAAGAAATGTCCTTTTTTCAACGGCATTAAACGTGTCTTTAAAACTAGCAGGTGGATGATTCATAAATTGCCCGAAGTGGGATAAAAATACTAAATTCAGAGATGTTTTTTGCGATCCTGTCATACCATATATCCATAACAAAAATTTAGGCTCAATATTTGCTCTTCTAGCCGCTTCCAACAAAGGTGCTAAATATACCATGGCAATCATGGGCATCGTTATCTGTAGTGGTGCAATACTTTGTAATTTATAACTTGCGATTGTTGCCTTCTTTATATCAGTTACCTGATTAGGTAAACAATACCGATTTAATTCTTCATCAATCTCTACATAAGCATTGCCGCCACCTATACAACCATTAGAGTGTAAGAATACATACTCTCCATTTTGAATTCGTCTCCACCCTAAATGCTGATATATTTCTACTCTTTCTATCCCTTCTCCCATGTGCTGGATCATTTCTCTTACCAATGATTTCGCCCCATTTGAAGATGAAATAATGGCTTGTACCCCCCATTTGTTTAATGGCCAGGACATAGAATCAAAATCATCTATAGGTACTTGAATAGTTGGTAGCAAGCTCCCACCTTTAAGGATACCTGTTATTTCTAAATACTTTTCAATTTCAAGGCCATTGTCTTTTACGATTTCCTTTACGGGTCGTGCAACAAAATTAGCAATTTGATATTCATTCCCTTTATTCCCAATTGCCAACATCTCGCCTTCCTCACCTAAATCAAACTTCTTATTTTTACTAACGCATTTTATATAAGGAGAATATATAGGATTTTCAGGATAAGATTTTTGTAAATTCTCTTCCTTATTTTTATCTAGAGTTTTCAAATGTTTACTGTTTTTATTACCTTTCATACTATCCGCCTCCTTCTTTCAACTTGCTTGCTTTGAATAGTTTTTATCATACAATCAAAAAAACATGTTGTAAAACACTCAAACGGATGATAAAATATAAAAATTTAATATTATTCCCTCAAAAGGCAAAAATATTCCGCGATTATTCCTTGAAAAACAAAAAAATATAAATATACCCTTTATTACCAACGGAATAGAACGGAATATTGTATCCGAAAGCACTCACTGACCATTTCGAAAAAAAAAAGATAAATTCTAATAAAAAAAATTCTAATTTTTTTTTACTATCCTACTGAATTTATACCTCATCTGATAAAAAGGAGCATGTTATAAATGACAAAACAACTTACAAAACAGGATCGTCAAACCTGGTTAATCGCTATTATTGATGAACATCAACCCACTAATCATGAGGAAGTCAGAAAATTACTATATGATGCTTGTGAGATAAACGTTGCACAATCTACCATTAGTAAAGATTTTGAAGAGTTAAAAATTGAAAAATCTAAATCTGGTTACTACATACTCGGGAAAGAGCATAGAACAAGAAAAAATAGAGCATTTCTTCATGAACTCATGGATGTACATATTATAGATAGAAAGCGATTTACGAAATTGCAAATAGGAATTGAAAGCAACTATGATATGGCAAACACACTTGGTTTATTCTTAAAAAGCCGTTTTAAAAAAGAAATTATGGGCTACCTTTCTGAAAAAAACTTTTTAATGATTTATTGTCGGGATGAAAATAGTGCTAAAAACGTATGGAAATTTATACAAAAACCTGAAAAAAAGAAAAGATAATATATTTATAAAAAAGAAGGTTTTGCATAAAACCTTCTTTTTTATAGTATTTCTCCTAATTTGCTGTGAATTTTAAAAATGTTATATATATTGCATCATACTCGGTTCCCCATGCTTGGCGTATATCTTCTGGATCAAGAATTCTATAATGTTGCGTCAAAATATGTTGTTGCAACTTCCACCCTCCTTTTTGATGGTTATTCGTCCACCATACTTTTCCTCCCAATGTTTTTAATGGCATGTTAAGAAATGACATCCTATTTACTCCCTTCTTTATGGTAATCCATCTTCATTTCAATAATAAAAAGGCATAATACGCTAATTGGTATTATGCCTTTCTCATTTAATTATTTGATTCATCTTTTTCAGTAGGTTGTTTCATCGCTATCTCCAACAACTTCATCCATTTCAGAGCATCCTATTCAAAATATGAATCAGCTTTTACAGATCCTTCTGGCTTCGATGGATCTACTTCCTCAACATTTCTATCTTCCTCAAAATACGAGTCTGCCTTTACAGATCCCTCTGGTTTTGGTGGATCTACCTCTTCAACATTTCTGTCTTCCTCAAAATATGAATCTGCCTTTACAGATCCTTCTGGTTTCGGTGAATCCAATTCTTTCTTATTCTTAACCTCGTCATAATATGAATCGGCTTTTACAGATCCTTCTGGTTTTTCAGCTTCCTCTTGATTGCTTTGATCACTATTATTATCTTGAGTATCTTCTTTCTGTTTTGAATTATCATTAGTCATACCATATATAGAATGTAACATTCCTGCTAATTCAAGTTCGTTTTGCGGTATGTCATTTAATGCCATGGCTTTTAATCTGAATGTATTATCAGCTTTATTTATTACAAATTGAACTTTAGCTTTTACTTCCTGCTCTCGATATAGACAGTTACCTGTAAACTCAACTATCTCTTCATTATCTTTAGATGTGAAATACTTCCATTTAGGACTCTTAAAAAATTTATGAAAAGCTTCTTCTATAGTCATTATTTCATAATCAGGCAGCTTAGAAGCTTTAATCATTTTTACATACTCATGATCTTTTGTAGTTGCTACCGTAACCTCTTCTTTTACCTTTTTATCAGCTTTAGTTACTGCTTCATCTACGTCATCACTATTGCACCCTGTTACTAATAAAACAGAACTTACAAAAATACTACCCACAATCTTTTTCATTTTTTCCCCTCCATTTAATTACAACCATCTGTATTCATATCCTTAATCCCTTTACCTAAATACTATTTTACAAAAATTCACACACATTATCCATTTATATCAATTTAGCTATATATTTTTAAGCTTTTTTCCAAAATAATCATTACTTCTTCTTGCAAGCTTTTAGGCTCTAAAATTTCGACAGAGGGGAATGATCTGAGCACCCACTGCTTAATTCCATTTTCAAATCCTTGTACTTCAACAAAAATAAAAAAGCTAGTTCAAACTAGCTTTTTACCTTTTTATAATATTTAATTATTTATTAAGCGATTCTCTCCATTCCATCATGTCAATAATTAGTTCACTAAAATCTTTATTAAATGGATATTTCTCTGATAGCTGATCCGAATACTCCCTTTCTAACTTTTCCCACTCCCCACTCAAATGAGTAAAAGCTATTATACATTCGTCTAATGATTTTTTAAAGTTATCCATACATTCTCCCACCTTACACAACATATTTTTATACTAAACTAATTATAATAAACCACCCCCATTTATGATACGGTTCAGCTTTATTTTTCCCAATCAACGACTTCTGAGTTTTTCAACCAAATTGTATACAACCGCTCTTTTGTAGATGGATGAATAGGAACAATCAACATCCAATCTTTCAAATTCTTATCTGTGAAGATCATCACTTGAAATAAACATGGATCAGGTAAACTTTCATAAACAACTGTTGGAAACAAGTCTACATCTAATTCATCTCGATAATGCTCTATATTCTCCCAACCAACTTCTTCTTCTTTAGCTATCACATTGAATTTGTACTTCAATCCGTTACAAAATTCTTCTAACTCTAAATCCATTATTATCACCTCCTAAAAATTAAAAAGAAGTTCAAGCACCATTGATTAGCACTTGAACTTCTTTCATAGTTATAATATACATTTCATATTCCTATTAATACGATTAACCACTTGCTCTTAACATTCGAAGATTCCCCTATTTTCTTATACATTTGCACAGTATCAAAGATCCCCTGTCATATCACTCCAAAAACGCTTTACAACAAAAGTTGTTAGTGATATATTCTAAATAAGCTTATATATAAAGGTTTTAACGAAAAATACACCCTGTAAAAAAAATAAAACAACAGTGTTTATACCTTTTATACTAGCTAATATTACGTAGGATGTGATTATCATACTTTTTACTCCAAATGCAGAAGAACAAAAAATGATTGAACAAGTATTACGATTTCATCCAGAAGAATATGTTGTGGTTCGATTAACTCCGACCATGCTGACGAAGTCTATTATAGATGCTTCTGGTTTAATCAGAAACTTATTAAAACAAGGTAATGTTGTTGACTACAGCAACATTGACCAAGGACCTGAACACAAAATTATAAAAGATGTTGTTTTTTTATCAAATGAAGAGTTAAATCTAAAGATAAGCTTTTATAGACCCAATACGAAAAAAGGAGACCCACGACTTTGGTTTAACGGAATTAAAAAACATATTCATGCTGATGACATGATTATGCTTACCGTTTTAAACTCAAAAGTTATCGTAGTTCCCCTTGTAAAAGATATTTTTAATTCTAACACACTTAGTAATTGTTTCGGTAGCCCCGACGATGACATTGTCAAGAAAGAGCTTATCGATTTAATGAAAACCATTGAGCGTAAAAGGTTTATTCCAAGCGTTTCACCTTCCAAAAAATTCGCTAAAGATGTAGGAGAAACGTTTGAAAGAGAACTAAATATTCATCCCAATTGCGATAAATTAGCTGATTTTAAAGGTCAAATTGAACTTAAAGCTAAACGTTCCAATGTAAAAACTAGAGACACACTGTTTTCAATGGTGCCCGATTGGTCTAATAGTCCAATCGGAGGATCAAACCAAATGATTCAACAGTTTGGATATCCTTCAAGAAAATACGAAGACTTTTTAGATTTGTATGTAACAGTTGGAAACAAACCAAATGCTCAAGGTCTTTTTCTTGTTGTTGATGAAGAAAAAGAGCAAATTCAACAATATCATTTGAGTCCAAACGGAAAAAAAACACTTACTTGTTTTTGGGAATTTAACGCAGTAAAAGAGAGACTTTATAACAAGCACAAAGAAACCATGTGGATCATTGCGGACGAACAAGTAATAGACGGCAACATAAGTTTCCATTATTTTTCCGCAGAATATACAAGAAAACCTATTTTCAGCTCTTTCCTTTTACTGATTTCGTCAGGAATTGTTACTTTTGATTGGCGTGGACGAGTTCGTAAAGATGGAACAGGATACAAAGATAAAGGGCATTGCTTTAGAATCGCCCCGAAAAATAGAAGCTTGCTGTTTGGTGAAACTGAACAAATTGACTTAACTTAACTACAGCAATAATTGTATTCAACAAGTATGCTGGATTAAATATCAAAAAAGAACGAAGATGATATTAACAAAAATCATCTTCGTTCTTTTTAATTTAAATTCAAAGCATTCATAATCTCAGATGCAATTGCCCTTGCTAATAAAGGTGGTACTGCGTTCCCTACTTGAGTATATTGCGGAACTTCTTGTCCTCTTAATGTTCCTCCAGTTGTTCTTTTTCCTAAAAACTCAAAGCTGTCGTCAAACGATTGTAATCTTGCCATTTCTCTTACAGATAAAATCCTAGCCTCATATGGATGTATAAAATCATCCGGTAGAGTTAGCATTGTAGGAGAAATATTATTTCCATTTAACTTAATACGACTATTCTTTTTAGTTAACAAGCTCTTCATCAATTCGGAATCCACATTTCCCTCTGCAAACCTATTTATAATTTCATCAGCTGTAATATTTGTATTTAACCTATTTCTACACTGGACATAAAAATCGACTGCTTGATCTTCTGTACACTTCAATCTATCTTTTAACTTTAACATCATTTTATTTAGCTCAGTCATATCATCTCTATTTTCAGTTAAAAACATAGCAGCCAACAACTTTGACGTATTTACTAACCATAAATTAGCATCAGTATTTATATTCAGCTCAAATTCTGATGCTAATTTTTTTAATATTTCTCGATTCATATTAGTATTTGCATTAAACGTGCATTCCATTAATAATGTTGGGAATTCTTCTAAATTAATACCCTCTGTTCTTATTCTATTCTCCAATTTTTTTGCCGATTCCCCTTGTCTAAATAAGGAAAATCTTTCAATAATATTTATAGAGTGTGTCGAAGTTTCATGATTCAACGGAGTACCACTCCTTCTCAAGGGCCTTCCCTCCGTATCAGGGGTTCTTCCTGTCATAGAAGCGTTAATATAGTCTCCATTATCTATTTCTGGATGTTCACCATTTATAATCAAATCACCAATGGCTTGAAACACCGTTACCCTCTGATGTTCTTCTGGAGTTGTAGGAACAGGATAACAAGGTTCACTTTCTCCATTTCGGTAAGCAATAAATATAGCCCTCTTTCTTCTCTGTGGAACACCATAATCAGCTGCATTTAATATTTGGGGTTGTAATACATTATAACCAATTAGGTTTAGTTCATTTTGCAATATATCACTCACAAAATGTTCACCTGCATATACCACATCTTCCTGCAAACTACGGAAACCAGTAAGTTTAGTATCCATAAATCCCTCTACATTTTCCATAACCACATACCTAGGCTCAACTTCACTAATTATTCTAACGTATTCGTGAAATAGCATGTTTCGAGGATCATTAGGATCTTTCCTCCCAGCTCGACTGAACCCCTGACATGGTGGCCCTCCAAATATGGCATCTATAGTCCCAACATTCAATGGATTATCTAAAAAGATTGGCAAAGAATTTATTCTATTAAAGATAAGTTCACCATCTAAATCTCTAACGTCAGCTAATTCAAAATGAGTATTCTCACCATTTATTAAACCTAATTGTTCATGCCTATTCATATATGTTGCCTTTACATGTTCACTTCTATCACTTGAAAAAACGATGTGAAATCCAGCTTGAATTATACCTTCGCTAAACCCTCCAGCACCGCAAAATAAATCTATCGCGTACATCCAATTCACCTCTGATATAATGTAACATATTGTCGAATAATTTTCCAGGATTAAAATTTTAATTTAATTCCTATATTTGTTATGTTAGTTTTTTTTTTACATATAATAAAAAAGAGAAAATACACTAATTGTATATTTTCTCTAATAAATCTCTCGGATTCCTTTTTTAAATTGGTTTCTTTTTTAATACTTGTAGTACTACCGTATTAATTAAGGTTTCTCCAAATTCAGAAACAAACTCTTCTTCTCTATGATTAAGAATATACTCGCCTATCTTATTATGTGCGATAGAACATCTTATTCTATAAATCCAATAGGCTGAAAGACTAATTATAAATTTCTCAAATTTCTCCCTATCTTTTGCTTTATTAGGCAAATGTTTTTTACAATTCTGCTCATTAAAGCCACCTGTTTCTAACAAAATGCTCTCTAACAAGGAGAAGTCATTCCCCAAAGGGTCGCTCTTTTTACCAAAATCAAAAAATATTTTTTTTGCAATACTCTTATACCTATCAACTAAATTAAGGCTATTACAAATACTATCTATATCTGTGCATCTATTTTCCATTACACTTATTAATTTTTTGCTTTCTGAATCCTCGAATGATTTCAATAATATACCTAGTTCCGTGAAATCATCTCGTAAACTACTTATTTTTTCAACTAAGTCCTTATCAAAAAGCAACTCCATATGATGATAATTTTTCAAATATCTCTCAAAAGCATATGGTTGCTTTAAAGCTCTTAATGCATTATCATGATGCACAACTGTATGATATTCTAGATCACTGACAACACTGATCTTTTTTAGATTCTTTTGATAAGGTTCAGGAAAAACATCTTTATGACTAAAGTGCCCCCAAATTGGTGCTGTATCATAATACTTGCTCATATACTCCGAAAAATATTCTTCTTCTAATAATAGGTAGCTATATTCAAATTCATATTCATGTTGATTATCTAAAAATATATCCTTTTCAACTTCAGAAAGATACGCAATGAATTTCCACTCATTAAGAGAGTTAAGCAACTGTTTCTTCCTATTACTACAATAGTAGATTAACCCTATTTCATTTCCTTGTTCATCATATAATTCTACCGGGTCATCCTGCTTATACATCGAGCTAATATCAACAATTGGGATAGGGACTTTATCATTTAGTGAATAATATCCCTCGTAATTCAAATCTTTTATAGATGTAATTTCTACAGGTAAATTTTCATATTCAACTATATTGACTTCTGTTAATTGGGAATAATTCATATTATTCTGCCTCCGCAATCCAACATGCTTCTAAAGTTTTTTCTCCTTCCTCCCTAAAAAATTCTTTAAAAGCAGCAACTAATAATTTTCTAGTAGCGAAGCCTACATTATCCTTTTTAGGATTTAAACCAGACTTAATATCATTAAATTTTTCTAATCCTAATGGATCATCTTCTGGTCCAGAAGTTTTAATAAGTTCTAGTAAATTATTTAACGCAGTATCAATTCTTTGTTTTCTAACATCGTTAATTGAACCAAAATCAGATAACGCAGCAAAGAAAGCATTCATTACATTTTCATCGGCTAGCCAGTTTGCTTTTCCATTTTTATAAATTCTGTTCATCTCAGTATCTATATCCGCATACTTTTCTAAATACGCCTTAAATGTTTTGAAATTCTCATCCAAACTTTCTTCATCAGAACCCAGGATCTCATCCTCAACCATCTTTGTGGCAACTATGTTATCCCTTCTAACCTCTGGACTTTTAGTCATAAAACTTTGGTATGCCGTGACTAATCTATCTAAAGAATATTTTCTTGGTTTATCACGTCTTTCTTCATCTCTTTCTAGATATATCTCAAGACCTGTAATTTCTTTTTCTAAATTTTCTTTTATTGTTAAGAAAAGTAGCTCAACTTGATGTCTCATGGACATTGGTTTTTGTCCTGAATTTAACACAATTAATCTATAAATTAAATGTTTGATATCAGCTTCCAACCAAAATTCTAATAAAAGCGATTGCCCTTCTTTAAATTCTTTTCCACTTTCTTTTAACTCTTTTAGTATATATGTCCGTTGTAAACCATCAAGTATATTGACTATACCCTTTTTAGCCAGTTCTGTTTCTAATTTCAATTGGTTTCCATCATTAATAATTTCAGATATTCCACTAACGTAATCAGGTTTGATTGCTAAAGTAATGGACGGTAATAAAGTACCATCTAAAATGTCCCTCTTTAAACGTTTGTAAGCTTTATGGGTTTCTTTTTTTCTTTGGATATAAAATTCACTAAAGTCCTCACCCACTAATTGTAAATAATCATCTATTAACATTGTGGCATAAATTACATTAGTGTCCGTTCTAAAATCCTTTGCAGTTCCAATAACATTTATCTTCATATCATTAACCTCCATTTAGCTCTTACACCATTGCTTATACTAAATTAAAGATATCATAAACTGATGCAGGTTAGCTAAAAAAACACTAAATACTACCAAAAATCGACATTCAAATTTTAATACTAAGAACTGCTTTTTCTCTGTTTTATGATTCAATAATACCCCTTTACAAAAGGGGTATTATTAAAATCAAAAAACCGCCCCTATTTATGATACGGTTCACCGCGATTAATACGAAACGCTCTATACACTTGCTCAAGCAATACTAATCGCATTAATTGATGTGGTAATGTCATCTTTGAGAAGGAAAGAGATTCGTTTGAACGCTTCATTACTTCAGAACTAAGCCCCAGTGATCCACCAATTACAAATGTGATTTTGCTCTTTCCATATGTAGCAAGGCGATCTATACTTGCTGCAAATTCTTCTGATGATTTTTGTTTTCCTTCTATAGCTAACGCAATGACGTGCGTATCATCAGAAATTTTATCCAGTATACGTATGCCTTCTTTTTCTTTTACAATTAGCATTTCTGCTGCACTTAAATTTTCTGGTGCCTTTTCATCTGGCAACTCAATTACTTCTACTTTTGCGTAAGAAGATAATCGTTTTAAGTATTCTGCTATACCTTGTTTTAAGTATTTTTCTTTTAATTTTCCGATTGAAATAATCGAGATATTCACATCTATTCCCCACCTTACAAACACGTTATCCACAGGACTTATCCACATATCCACAAATGTTACCCACATATTGTGTGAGAATCTGTGTTCGATACAACATATGTCGCCTCATTTTGACAAAATTCACATGTTTTTTTCTCTTCTTTAGAGTTATCCACATTGTTAATAACCGGTGCGACTTCACACTCATCCACAATGATATCTAATGCTAATTCAACATGTTCTAAACAACAAGGTAAATTCATATTCTTCACCTCACTTTTCTACAATAGAAAACAGGAGGTAGGCCCTCCTGTTTTTAATACTTTTGAATGCCTAATTTCACCGTTGTTGTCGCTCGTTTTGTACCACGATAAAACGTAAGAGTCATTTTATCATTAATTTTTTTATTATATAAGGCCGTGCGGAACCCAATAATATCGTGCACCGCTTTTCCATCTACCGCCACAATAACATCATGTTCTCTAAGACCCGCATCCGTACCTGGCGAAGGACTTTTCACATCTAAAATGCAGACTCCTTCTGTTACGTTACCTGGTAAGTGTAATGTTTTTGACCAATAGTAACTCGGAATCTCATTTAATGATCTTAGTTCAATCCCAACGTAAGGTCTTCTTACTTTACCGTACTTTTCTAGTTCATTCATAATAGGAACAGCTCTCGTAACTGGAATAGCTAGTCCAATTCCTTCTACTTCTTTTGCTGCAATTTTCATTGAGTTAATACCTATTAATTGTCCCGCTACATTTACAAGCGCTCCACCACTATTACCTGGATTAATTGCCGCATCTGTTTGCAATACTTCTACTTGCCAATCGTAATGTCCATCTTGATCTAAATCTACAGGAACAATACGCTCATTAGCCGAAATAATACCTTGTGTGACAGTTCCGGAAAATTGTAACCCCAGTGGATTTCCAATCGCAATAACTGGTTCTCCTCTACGAACGGTATTAGATTCGCCAATTTCAATCACTTTCTTCACATGCTTCGCATCTATTTCTAGTACAGCTAAGTCCGTGACTACATCGGTTCCTAATACTTTACCTGGAATTTTCTTACCGTCACTTAAGCTCACTTCAATACGATTCGCCCCAGCAACAACGTGGTTATTCGTTACAATATACGCATGTCCATCTGTTCTCTTATAAATCACACCAGAGCCTGTACCAGCCTCCGAATCAGCCTCTGAAAAATCGTCTCGTTGAATATTAATAACACCAACAACAGCCTCTGAAGCACGATCAACAGCATCTACAAAGCTAATCTGTTTAACAGGAACATTTCCACTTTGAGCTTCAGCCATATTTTTTTCACTTGCTTCAGCTTGCGGAAGCTTACCTGCATGATTTGAAAATAAAGGAGCTCCAAATGCAAATAATGAAGCACCTACAATTGTTCCCGCTATGCTAGAAATGACAATACCTTTATGTTTCTTTTTCCCTGCGCGTTTAATACGATATTTTTCTTCATCAATAAAGGACATATTTGTTCACCTATCTTCCTGAAAACAACTATATTCACCTTTATTGTTTACTAAAATGAAGAATTATACGTATTGAATTTTCGTAGGCATTTTTTGATCCGTATCATGTATTTCAAAGGATTCTCCAACCCCAAAACCTTTTTCTTCTAATACTTGTGATACAGACATACGCGCTAATTCTTTCATGTTATTATCTAAGCTTAAATGCGCTAAATAAATGTGTTTTGTCTCGTCTGTAATAACATCAGCCATCGCTAATGCAGCGTCCTCATTACAAACGTGGCCAACGTCGCTTAAAATACGTCGCTTAATGCTCCATGGATAGCGCCCCATACGAAGCATTTCCACATCATGATTACTTTCAAATACGAAAGCGTTCGCTCCCTTAATAACACCTTTCATACGGTCACTTACGTAGCCTGTATCTGTAATAAGAGCTAACTTTCTATTATTGTTATGAAAAGCATAAAACATCGGTTCCGCCGCATCATGAGAAACACCAAATGATTCAACTTCAATATCTCCAAATGTTTTCACGTCTCCTACTGAGAAAATGAATTTTTGATCAGTTGGGATATTACCTATTAAATGTTCCATTGCATTCCATGTTTTCTCGTTCGCATAAACAGGTAAATCATATTTACGCGCCAATACACCTAATCCTTTAATGTGGTCACTATGCTCATGTGTTACAAGAATACCTGATATGTCATTTATATTCAGTTCAGCTTGTTTAAATAAAGCCTCTGTCGCTTTACCACTTAAACCTGCATCGACGAGCAGCTTTTTTTCATCTGTTCCTACATATAACATATTCCCTGTACTTCCACTTGCAAGTACACTAAAATGCATACTCATTCTTTCTCACTCCATTATGTTCTTCCGGCACTTGAGTTTCCCCTAATTCCATAACTTGTCCTTCAATTGCATTCACAAAAAAATCCTTTTTCTGTTCTGTCTTTAAGTTCCATGTTGGAGCAAGCACTTGTATATTAGAAGAAGACTCCGCAAGAGTCGCATATCCAATCTGCGCCTCTTTCACGTGCGTATTTTCTGCAATTTTATTTTTCAAATATATATTTTCTAAAGCTGTTTGCGCAGTAATAATTTCTTGTTCTTTCGTCTTTTCGCTTTCGCCCATTTCCTTCAAATCCGTTAACATTGTTTGTTTATACGAAATAAGCTCATTTTTTTCATTTAAATCTACAACAATCATCGCACGATTATTGTAGAAGATTGGTTTATCTTTATACTTTTGAAAGAAGTAAATTTTTGAGTCCTTTATTGCCCCAAACTCATATTTTTGTCCATCCAGCACATAATTTTTCAAAAACTCATTATACTTATCTTTTGACAATGATTTTGTATTTAAAAAAGGCTCTTTTAATTTACTCTCTATTTGATATTCGTCTTGCACATGCGCCGTCTGATTTTTTAAAGATTGCACATCTTCTTCTTTGAAAACCTTATTTTTTGCCATTATAAATGACTCTTTTTTCGGTTCTTTAGGAAAATTCCCCATAGTAATTTTTTCAGCTTTTAATTGTTGATCGATTTTCGTTTCCGTCACAATTTCTAATTGATTACTATCTTGCTTTTGAATGAACTGAAAAATAAGAAAGAGGTCTAAAACAAAAAAGGTCACAATAAATATGGTTTTAATTCGATCCCAATCCATTTAGTCCCCCCTCACTCCACTCATATATTTGTTGCTTACCATCTTCTTCACATTTTACATACCATATCGGCTGTAAGACAGCGATTCTCCCACTCCCATCACTGATGGAAGGTTCCAATGACATTTTATAACCAATACCAACATCCTGAATTGATTTTTTATCAATTTCCGGGTTATTCTCTAGTGATGTCATCACTGTATGACCTGATGCAAGAGAAGTTGTTTGTTGTTTACTAGGCAAAGTAATACTGAACTCAAAAAAGGGTCTTTCATACTGCATAATTTCACCTGAACCCCATACTTGTTTTAATTCCGCTATTCCATTGGCATTAAATACAGGCAAACCATCCTCATATAAACGGAATGAAGTTTTCCTCCCATTAATATAATCAAAACGATAGGACTTAAAGGATCCACTATGCCCACTTACAAAGTCAAAACTTTTTTGTAAAATCACCG
Source organism: Bacillus sp. P4_D3 (assembly GCF_056401855.1). Classification (NCBI taxonomy): domain Bacteria; kingdom Bacillati; phylum Bacillota; class Bacilli; order Caryophanales; family Bacillaceae; genus Bacillus; species Bacillus sp. P4_D3. Next base: position 33,792 of record NZ_JBFUIN010000003.1, on the reverse strand, counting down.
CATTATCCGTAGGTTTATCACCATGTACAGCGGAATTTTTATATTTCAACATTGCATCCAACTTATCAATTTCCATAGAACGGATGCCATCCGTAAATGTTTCCTTTTCTTTCTCAGAAATAGGACTTAAATAACGTGGATCACTAAATAAAGCATTTTTGAATGGATCCACCTCTAGTTTAGCTGTAATATACTCTGCCTTACTTAATTCCGTAATCCCATCTGGTAAAAAAAGTTTTTTTGTATCATTTATTTGATATTCAAAATATGGTCTTGCTACTGTTATAAGTTGATTTTGAGCATTTATAATATCCTTTATATAAGCACCGCTCAATTTTGCTTGATATATTTTATGAGGAGTATCATAGGAAACAAAGCTAACTTTAATTTCTTGGTCCGTACTTCTAGAAGGATCAATTATAATACGATTAAAACTTCTGTTACTTTCTATGTTTTTATCTTTAATATTAAACATATCTTTAATCGTATCTAACGGGATATTTGTAGGGAAAACAAATTCAATTTTTTCTTCTCCGTGTACATAAGACAGAAAATCACCTTTAGGGACTGTCCCCGTTATTTCCCTAAAATCATGTAATTCTCCGTTTTCAAGAATTTTATAGATTGAATCCACATTTTCCTTCTTTTCGCTTACATAATGATTTTTCTCTTTATGAATAACGACAGAGGATGGGCGAACAACCTCCGAAATTTTTACCTGATTTATCTCTTCGTTACCTTGAACGAACTTTGTATTTTGCATAGAAGTGGAATCAGGAACATATGTCCATAAGTTAAAAGTAAGAAATAGACTAATGACAACCAAATTAATTAGAACTATCGTTTTAAAGTTTTCCATACTCATTCCCAATCGTCCTCTTCATCTGTCGCCATTGGCAATGTGAAATAAATAGTTGTCCCTTTTCCTTCCTCACTTTTCGCCCAAATCGAGCCGCCATGTGCCTCAATCATTTCTTTCGCAATAGCTAACCCAAGACCTGTACCACCCATTTGTCTCGAACGCGCTTTATCTACACGATAAAAACGTTCAAATATTTTATCTACATTTTCTTTCGGAATTCCCATTCCTTGATCACTCACACTAATCTCTAATAACTCCCCGCGGTCACGCAGGCGATATGTTACTGTACCACCTTCTGGCGAATATTTTAGTGCATTGGAAATAATGTTATATAAAACTTGTGTGATTTTGTCTGTATCCATATCAATAAATCGAGATTTTTTAGAGAAAGATCGTTTGAAGCTTACATTTTGCTCTTTAGACATTTCAAAGCGATCGATAACATTATTAAAGAAGTCAGTAAAGTCGACCCATTCCTTCATTAAGCGATGTTCTGTACTATCTAGTTTAGATAGTTGTAACAATGCATTTACAAGCCTGATCATTCTTTCCGTTTCCTCTTGTGTAACCGTTAAAAATTGCGGTGCAATATTTGGATCTTGCCATGCTCCATCAGTAAGTGCTTCTAAGTAACTGCGCATTGTTGTTAACGGCGTTCTTAACTCATGAGATACGTTCGCAACAAACTCACGGCGCTCTTGTTCTATCCGCTCCTGTTCTGTTACATCATATAATACAGCAATTAAACCATTTGCCTTCCCTGTTTCTTTTTGAATAACAGAGAAACTAGCACGTAAAATATATGGTTCATTTCTCGTACTAAAATCTAATAAAACTGAATCAGGTTCTTCATATAAATGATCAAGTGTAAATTCTTCTTGTATTCCTAACACTTCTAACACTGATTGATCTAGCGCCGTTTCACGCGAAACATTTAACATCTTTTCCGCAGGATCATTTAATAAAATGATATCCCCTTTTCGATCAGTAGCAATTACTCCATCTGTCATATGTGATAAAACGGATGATAATTTTCGTCTTTCACTTTCTGTGGAGGAACGAGCTTGTTGTAATTTTTTAGATAAATTGTTAAAAGATAATGCTAATTGTCCAATCTCATCGTGACTATGCACCTTTACTTTTCGCGAATAATTTCCTTTCGCCATTTCAATTGCTTGTCTTCGCATATCTGAAATTGGTCTCGTAATTGTTTGAGCCAATAAAATTCCAAGTACAGCTGTTACTAATAAAGCAATTACTGTCCCCGTTGCGAAAATTTGGTTGATGTCCTTCATTTGTTTATACACATCTTCCATAGATGCAACAATATGAATGACGCCAAGTACATCTCCGCCCGGCTCTTTTAGAATAGGGGTAATCATAACTTGAACTCGATGACCTGTATGTCCATCTTTCTCAATCTTTGACTCTGGTTTCTTTTGTACCATTACCCGTTGTACAGCTGTATCTGCTGACGTTCGTCCTACCTTATTTTGCTTAGACCCATCTGAAATTGCCATTAATTTTTTAGTAGAATCAATTACACTTACTTCTTGAATATCTCTCTTACGATCTGATGCGAATTTTTGAATCGAATCATTAATAGCTTTATCTACTGATTCTGTTTTAGGACGTTCTTTTACAAACTCTTGCTTCAGGTTATAAGAAAGTAAGTTTGTTTGCTGCGTTAAGGAATCTTGAAAGCCTTTTACAAGGCTTTTTTCTAATTCCCTGACGAAATATACACCAATTACTTGCATTGCTATTAATATTAACAGCATATATATGAGCACAAATTTTAAATGAATAGATTGAAAAAACCCAACTTTCTTCATATACTATTCCTGTTCTGGGTCACGCAAGTAATACCCTACCCCACGTCTAGTTACAATTAAAGTAGGATGACTTGGATTATCTTCAACTTTTTCGCGTAAACGACGTACTGTTACGTCTACTGTACGTACATCTCCAAAATAATCATAACCCCAAACTGTTTGTAATAAATGTTCACGAGTCATAACTTGACCTAAATGCTTCGCTAAATAATGTAGTAATTCAAATTCACGATGTGTAAGCTCAATGCTTTCTTCACGCTTCGTTACACTATAAGCGTTCGAATTGATAACGATTGGTCCAATAACCATTTCGGTATTTTCTTCTTTCTCTGCAGCACCACCCTGCTGATGGCGACGTAAATTTGCTTTCACACGAGCAAGTAACTCCCTCGTACTAAATGGCTTCGTTACATAATCATCTGCCCCAAGCTCAAGCCCCAATACTTTATCAATTTCAGAGTCTTTTGCTGTAAGCATAATAATTGGCATTTCTGAGCTTTTACGTATTTCACGACATACCTCTAAACCGTCTTTTCCCGGTAACATAATATCTAATAAAACCATATCTGGCTGTTCTTCATTTGCTTTTTCAATCGCCTCATCACCATCATGCGCCATTACAATTTCAAAACCTTCTTTTTCTAGGTTGAACTTCAAAATATCCGCAATCGGCTTTTCATCATCAACTACTAAAATTTTCTTTCCCATCATCGTCTATTTCCTCCTTATAAAAATATGATCAATAATCCTCAAACATATTGGTGTTTCTATAGTATGTTCCTATATGACAACAATCTTAGTCTAAGTATTTCTCCTCTATTCTCATAGACTCATGTATCATCCACTTTTACACGGAATCCTATACGATCTATAGAAAAACCTCTAGCTTCAACTGCTAGAGGCTCCTCATTCTATTGTAAAATAACTACCCACTTTTGTAAAACTGGACAAAATAAAAAGGATATTAAGTGGGCCCACTTAATATCCTGAGAGTGGCTCGGGACGGAATCGAACCGCCGACACGAGGATTTTCAGTCCTCTGCTCTACCGACTGAGCTACCGAGCCAAAACTATATATAAAACCACTAATGGTGGTATAAACAAAAGTGGCGGTCCCGACCGGGGTCGAACCGGCGATCTCCTGCGTGACAGGCAGGCATGTTAACCACTACACCACGGGACCAAAAATGAACATAAAAAAACATGACCCGTACGGGATTCGAACCCGTGTTACCGCCGTGAAAGGGCGGTGTCTTAACCACTTGACCAACGGGCCACGAAAAATAAAATGGTGAGCCATGAAGGATTCGAACCTTCGACCCTCTGATTAAAAGTCAGATGCTCTACCAACTGAGCTAATGGCTCATACTCACCAACGTCATATTTTCGTGACGACAAGACATATCATAACATGTTATCTTTCATTTTTGCAATACCTTTTTTTATTTTTTTATAAAAGATAAGAAAAAACTCATGAAAACATGAGTTTTTTCTTAAAAGAATCAATTTTTTATATCAATTAAGCTTCGTATACATTACGAACGATATTTGTTTGATTACGATCTGGTCCAACTGAGAACATAGATAATTGGATTCCTGTTAATTCAGAAACACGCTCTACGTATTTTCTTGCATTTTCAGGAAGTTCATCTAATGATTTCATAGCAGTAACATCTTCTGTCCAACCTGGAAGCTCTTCATATACAGGCTCACATTTCGCTAAAATGTTTAAGTTAGCTGGAACTTCATCGATAACTTCGCCATTGTATTTGTAAGCAACACAAATTTTAAGAGTTGGGATACCTGTTAATACATCGATAGAGTTTAATGATAAGTCTGTTAAACCACTAACACGACGTGCATGTCTTACAACAACGCTATCGAACCAACCTACGCGGCGCGGACGACCAGTTGTTGTTCCGTATTCACGACCAACTTCACGAATTTGATGACCGATTTCATCATTAAGTTCCGTAGGGAATGGACCATCACCTACACGGCTTGTATATGCTTTACATACACCTACAACGCGAGTAACTTTCGCAGGACCAACTCCAGTTCCAACTGTTACACCACCAGCAATTGGGTTAGAAGATGTAACGAATGGATACGTACCGTGGTCAATATCAAGCATAACACCTTGTGCACCTTCAAATAATACACGATGATTGTTATCTAGTGCATCATTTAATACGACAGATGTATCGCATACATACTGTGCGATTTGTTGTCCGTATTCGAAGTACTCTTCAAAGATTTCTTCTACGCTGAAACCTTCTGTATCGTACATTTTTTCAAACAAACGATTTTTTTCCACTAAATTGCGCTCAAGCTTCTCTTTAAATGCTTCACGGTCTAAAAGATCAGCCATACGGATACCAATACGAGCAGCTTTATCCATATATGCAGGACCGATACCTTTTTTCGTTGTACCGATCTTGTTATCACCTTTACTCGCTTCTTCTAACTCATCTTGTTTTAAGTGATAAGGTAAAATAACGTGCGCACGGTTACTTACACGTAAATTATCAGTACTTACACCACGATCGTGTAAGTATTTTAACTCTTCAAGTAATGCTTTCGGATCTACTACTAAGCCATTTCCGATTACACAAATTTTCTCTTTATAGAAAATACCAGATGGAATTAAGTGTAATTTATATTTAACTCCGCCGAAAACAATTGTATGTCCCGCGTTATTTCCACCTTGATATCTTGCAACTACTTCCGCATGCTCAGAAAGAAAATCAGTGATTTTACCTTTTCCTTCGTCGCCCCATTGTGTTCCTACAACTACTACTGAAGACATTATTAAAGCACCTCCGCAATTTTCAAACGATCTATTCAAACAATATAATTGTACCAAAACAGAAAAAGAAGTCAACCAAAAAGCGAACATTTTTTTATCGAAAAACGTTTTCGTTCGTAAGAATTACATATTCACCTTATGAAAGCCCTATCTTTCATATAAAAAAAAAGAAACACATCTTATTATAAGAAATGTGTTTCTTTTTTATACTGCCTTTATGCGTGCGGTGCATGTCCATCCTCAAAGCGGCGTTCTAAGTTGACGAATTTATTAAATTCCTTAACAAACGCAAGCTCTACTGAACCTACTGGACCATTACGTTGTTTTGCAATGATAATTTCAATTGTATTTTTATTTTCTGTTTCACGATCATAGTAATCTTCACGATATAGGAAGGCTACAATGTCAGCATCCTGCTCGATACTTCCTGATTCACGAATGTCAGACATCATCGGACGTTTATCTTGACGAGATTCTACACCACGAGATAACTGCGACAAGGCGATAACAGGTACTTGCAATTCACGTGCAATCCCTTTTAATGTACGAGAAATCTCAGATACTTCCTGCTGACGGTTTTCTCCTGATTTCCCACTTCCTTGAATAAGCTGTAAATAGTCAATCAAAACCATCCCAAGACCTTGTTCTTGCTTTAATCTACGACATTTTGCTCGAATCTCATTTACTTTAATCCCTGGTGTATCATCAATATATATACCAGCATTAGAAAGGCTACCCATCGCCATTGTTAATTTCGCCCAATCATCAGAAGTTAATGAACCGGTACGAAGTCTTTGCGCATCAATATTTCCTTCTGCACAAAGCATACGCATAACAAGCTGATCAGAGCCCATCTCCAAACTAAAAATCGCTACATTTTCATCAGTTTTCGTCGCTACGTTTTGTGCGATATTTAATGAAAATGCAGTTTTCCCCACCGACGGACGCGCTGCTACGATGATTAAATCATTTCGCTGAAAACCCGCGGTCATCTTATCTAATTCAGTAAATCCAGTTGGTATCCCAGTAACTTCACCTTTTTGATTATGCAAAAGTTCAATTTTATCATAAGCATCTACAAGAACATCTTTAATGTTTTGGAATGCTTTTGCATTTGTTTGATGTGATACTTCTAATATTTTTTTCTCAGCCTCATTTAAAAGGCCATCCACATCATCTTCTCGCTCGTATCCATCCGATACAATATGAGTTGCCGTTCGAATTAAACGACGTAAAAGTGCCTTTTCAGCGATGATGCGTGCATAATATTCTACATTAGCAGCTGTTGGAACAACTTCTGCTAATTCTGCTAGATAAGAAACCCCACCAACTTCTTCTAGTAACCCTTGATCAGCCATCGCTGATGTCATTATTACTAAGTCGATTGGTTCTCCCTTATCAGACAACCCAAGCATGACTTCAAAAATCTTTTGATGTTTCGTTCGATAGAACGAGTCAGGTAGCAACAGCTCTGATGCTGACGTTAATGCATCTTGATCAATCAATATAGCCCCTAAAACCGCCTGCTCTGCTTCTATATTATGCGGAGGGGTACGATCAGCCAGTACATCACTCATGCGCAATCCTCCTTGCTTAATTTATTTTTATTGTTCACTAACATGAACTTTTACTGCCGCTGTTACTTGCGGATGCAATTTTACAGTGACTTTTGTATAACCTAATGCACGGATTGCATCGTCCATTTCAAATTTACGTTTATCAAGTTTAATCTTGTGTGATTTTTGCATTGCATCTACAATTTGTTTGCTTGTAATAGAACCAAATAAACGGCCACCTTCTCCAGATTTCGCCTTTAATTCTACAGTTAATTTCTCTAATGTTTCTTTTAATTGTTTTGCACCTTCAAGCTCTGCTGCTGCATCTTTTTCCTCTTTGCGCTTTTGAGCATCTAAAGTTTTCATACTGCTGTTTGTCGCTTCGGCAGCTAACCCCTGTTTTAGTAAGAAATTATTTGCATAACCGTCTGGTACGTTTTTTATTTCTCCTTTTTTACCTTTACCTTTTACGTCTTTTAGAAAAATTACTTTCATGATTGTGTGCCTCCCTGTAAATAGTCATCAATAACAAATTGAAGCTTCTCCTCCGCTTCATCTACTGTAACATTTTTCATTTGTGTGGCTGCATTTGTTAAGTGCCCGCCACCTCCTAAATTTTCCATAATTAGCTGTACATTCAATTCACCTAAAGATCTACCACTAATTCCAATGAAATTTTCTCCACGTTTTGCAATAACAAACGATGCAATGATACCTGTCATTGTCAATAATGTGTCTGCTGATTGTGCAATAAGTACTTGGTCATAATATTCATCACCATCAACTTTAGCAATCGCAATTCCATTTTTATAAATGTACGCATTTTTAATGGCTTTTGCAACTCGTAAATACTGACCCATATCTTCTTTTAAAAGTTCTTGTACAAGTACAGTGTCTGCGCCATGCGAGCGTAAATAAGAAGCGGCATCAAAGGTACGAGCGCCTGTACGGAATGTAAAACTTTTCGTATCAACAATAATACCAGCTAACAATGCCGTTGCTTCTAACATGGTCATCTTTAAATTTTTCGGTTGATACTCAAGTAACTCTGTAACAAGCTCTGCCGTTGAAGAAGCGTATGGTTCCATATAAACAAGTAATGGATCTTCAATGAAATCTTCTCCACGGCGATGATGGTCAATAACTACTACATTTTCAATCTTATGTAACAGTTTTTCCTCCATCACCATTGAAGGTTTATGCGTGTCAACAACAACAAGTAATGAATCATCATTTGCAAATTCCATCGCTTGCCCTGGTGTAATAAAGTGTGACCATAACTCTTCATTTTGTTTCACTTTATCCATCAAACGCTTGATTCCTTTATCAGAATCATTTTCATCTAATACAATATATCCTTTGCGCTCATTTAATTGAGCTACCTTTAAAATACCAATCGCCGCACCAATCGCATCCATATCAGGGGCTCTATGCCCCATTATAATGACATTACTGCTTTCTAATACTAAATCCTTTAATGCATGCGAAATAACTCTAGCACGTACACGAGTACGCTTTTCGACCGGATTCGTCTTGCCACCGTAAAACTTAACTTTACCCGTTGCTTGTTTAATAGCTACTTGGTCTCCTCCTCGTCCTAATGCAAGGTCTAAACCAGATTGAGCCATCGCTCCAAGCTCCGCTAAAGGTAAATCACCTGAGCCAACACCAACACTTAATGTAAGTGGTATATTCCTTTTTGATGTTTCTTCACGCACTTGATCCAAAATACTAAATTTCCCTTTCTCCATTTGCGCTAAAATACTTTCATTTAGTACAACGAAGAATCTTTCTGAAGATGCACGTTTCAAATATGCACCATACTTAACGGCCCATTCATTTAGACGTGACGTCACAAGACTTGTTATATTCGTACGTAATTGATCATCTAACCCTTGTGTAACTTCATCGTAATTATCTAAATAAATAACAGCCAAAACAGTGCGCTGATCCTCATACATTTTTTCAATCTCTGTTTGCTCAGTTACATCAAAAAAATAAATTAGTTTTTCTTCTTTCCTTACAAACACACGGAACTTCCGACTATTTAAAGATACTATATCATCAGAAGTCTCTCCTTTAATAAAAAGGAGTAATGTTTCTGATACATCGTACAGATGCCACCCAGCTAATGCGTGTTGCCCCAAACATGAAGACAAGTAAGGATTTGCCCAATCAATCCCATACTCCTTATTGTATAACAATATACCGATTGGCATCTGGTTGAATGCTTCGTTACTCACTTTTTTTACCCTAGTAATCATATCTGTCGTATACTTTTCAAAGTTCCTTTGAAAGGTAAGTTCAAATCGTATAACTAAAAAGAAAACGATGCTAAAAACCAAAAAGGAAGATATCCCCATAATTAAGTGGAAATAACAGAGAATCGAGATTAGCACCAACACAAAAAATGCCAATACGTAAACAGGATATAAAAACCACTGTTTCTTATAAAATTCAGGCATGTATACAACTCCTATAAAGTAAAACTAACTCACCTTCCAGTTAGTTAAACAAATTAAAATAGTGTAAGGAATATTATTTTATTCCCCTATTTTAGAACGCAATGAAATCCCTAAATCAATTATACCTAAGATTGTCACAAGAGGAAACAGCATTGGAATAAACATACATACAATAAAACTAATAATAGGAATACCCCTCGTAAAACCTTTTCTGTGTGCTAAAAAGGTGATAAACGTTAATCCTTGCAATACGAGCAGCAAAGCAAAGATTACATATAGGTTAGAAAATACCATATGTAAATATGATGTTGGTTCTACTTTTATAAAAGTTGCTAACAAAATAAATATGACGTAATACCAGACAATACTCTTTGGCAATTGTATATCTTTAAATTTAGGCCAAGGTGTAACCTCGTGCTTTAACTTTCTCAAAACACTACCTGATATTAGCACTGTGATCCAAGAAAAACATACAGAAACTAGTACAAGTATACTTGGAAATAACGTCTGTAATATATCATTCATTTGTGCAAATAACTCTTTTTGTTCCTTACTAACTGGCATACCAGCAGCAGTTGCTATCTTTTCACTTTGCGCCATACTTTCACTAAATATATTTTGCATTTGCTTCATTAAATCTATGTTGAAAAATTTTATACTTCCAACATAAATGAGCATCATACCAATTAAATATGCAAGCGTTCCAGCTATCAATATCTCCACTGGTTTTTTCCCTTTTTTATACATATACCCTAATACAACACCTATTAATCCAAACATCACTGTCTTTATGAGACTAATCGGCTGACTCACAATAACTGTAATAAAAAGTGCCGCTACAAAAATAACGAGTATATTAGATAGTTTATGTCTTACTGTTAATAATATAAATGGTAACGGCAACACAAACGTTACCATTGTACCTAAAATCGGAACATACATAGATATAAGCAACAAAATTGCATATATAGCCAACAACGCTGCACCCTCAGTAATAAATCTCGTGTTTTTCATCATTCAACCTCTCTCTCAAAAAAGAAAAGCATAGCAAAATGCACAGTAGAGTCCGACTCTACTGTGCATTTCATACGCTATTATTCACCAACATATGGTAAAAGTGCCATTTGACGAGCACGTTTAATTGCAACTGTAAGTTTGCGTTGGTATTTCGCGCTTGTTCCTGTTACACGACGTGGTAAAATTTTACCGCGCTCAGAAACGAAACGTTTTAATAAATCAACATCTTTATAGTCAATGCGAGTGATGCCGTTAGATGTGAAGAAACACACCTTACGACGTTTCGCACGTCCACCTTTGCGTCCTGCCATGTCTATTCCCTCCATTCTTTGTTAAAAATATCCGATTCATACCATTAAAATGGTAAATCGTCGTCCGAAATGTCAATCGGTTGACCAACATTCGAAAATGGATCGTCATTCTTCGTAAATCCAGTGTTACCTGAGTTACCTGAGTTACCCGAGTTACCCGGATTACTAGATTGACCAAATGGGTTAGAGCTTTGGTTACCGAAACCAGCTCCTGATGGTTGCTGATTGAATGAACCACGTTGCTCCCCACCGCCATTACGCGGCTCTAAAAATTGTACGCTCTCCGCAAGAACTTCTGTTACATATACACGTTTACCATCTTGTCCATCGTAAGTACGAGTTTGAAGACGTCCGTCTACGCCTGCTAAGCTACCTTTTTTCAAATAATTTGCCACGTTTTCTGCTTGTTTACGCCATATTACACAATTAATAAAGTCAGCTTCACGCTCACCTTGTTGATTCGCAAATGCGCGATTCACAGCTAACGTAAAAGTAGCTACTGCAACACCATTGGGCGTGTAACGTAAGTCAGGGTCCTTAGTTAAACGACCAACGAGGATAACACGATTCATCAATCGAACCACTCTCCCTATATATCTTAATTATTTTTCTTCTTCTTTAACAACGATATGACGAAGGATATCTTCGTTGATCTTAGCTAAACGGTCGAATTCGTTAATCGCTTCTGAATTAGAGTTCACCTTTAAGATCATGTAGAAACCTTCACGTAAGTCGTTGATTTCGTAAGCTAAACGACGCTTACCCCACTCTTTTGTGTTAATGATTTCTGCACCATTGTTTGTTAAAACACCTGCGAAACGTTCAACTAAAGCTTTTTGAGCTTCTTCTTCAACGCCAGGACGAATGATGTACATAATTTCGTACTTTCTCATTACACTTTCACCTCCTTTTGGTCTAAACGGCCCATAATGGGCAAGGAGCAATTAATTTATAGTAATTACTCACGAGTTTAGATTATATCATAGTAAGTTATATGAATCAACTCACCAATACGTAAAAAACTTGGCAAACATATAATATATTTGCCAAGTCTATATCTTTATTTTTCCTAGGAAATATTAAATTAAACGTTAAAGCGGAAGTGCATAACATCTCCGTCTTTTACGATATACTCTTTTCCTTCTAAACGTACTTTACCAGCTTCTTTTGCAGCTGTCATAGAGCCATTTGTCATTAAATCAGTATAAGAAACTGTTTCCGCACGAATAAATCCACGTTCAAAGTCCGTATGAATAACACCAGCACATTGTGGTGCTTTCATACCTTGTTTAAACGTCCATGCACGTACTTCTTGCACACCAGCTGTGAAGTAAGTAGCAAGTCCTAATAAGTCATATGCAGCACGAATTAATTGATCTAAACCAGATTCTTCAATACCTAGTTCTTCAAGAAATACTTTCTTCTCTTCCTCATCTAACTCAGCAATTTCTGATTCGATTTTTGCACATACAACAATTACTTGTGAATTTTCATTTGTTGCAAATTCTTTTACCATTTGTACATATTTATTGTCAGAAGGATCCATAATATCATCTTCACTTACGTTTGCTACGTACAGCATTTCTTTCGTTGTAAGTAAATGAAGGCCTTTAACAATCTTCATTTGCTCTTCTGTAAATTCAACAGTACGAGCTGGTTTTCCCTCTTCAAAAGCTTCTTTTAAACGAACTAAAATTTCATGCTCATATACAGCTTCTTTATCTTTTTGTCTTGCTAACTTCGCAACTCGTTCGATACGTTTATCAACAGATTCCAAATCCGCTAAGATTAGCTCTAAGTTGATTGTTTCAATGTCATCAATTGGATCTACTTTTCCTGAAACGTGCGTAATATTTTCATCTTCAAAACAACGAACAACTTGGCAAATTGCATCTACTTGACGAATGTGAGATAAGAATTTATTCCCTAACCCTTCACCTTTACTTGCACCTTTTACGATACCTGCGATATCAGTAAATTCAAATACAGTCGGAACAGTTTTTTTCGGTTCTACCAATTCCGTTAATTTATTTAAACGCTCATCTGGTACTTCTACAATCCCTACGTTTGGATCGATTGTACAGAATGGATAGTTCGCAGATTCTGCTCCTGCTTGTGTAATTGCATTAAATAAAGTGGACTTCCCTACGTTAGGTAATCCAACAATCCCAGCCGTTAATCCCATATTTTTCACTCCTATGTCTCAATCTTTCATCATTATAGATAGTAACGAAAAAAATGACAAGTTTCCACCAAATGAAAAAAAGCAACGGCTGTCTACTGCAGCTGTTGCTTTTTCACTATTCTTCATGCTTCACAAGTATTTTTTTTACCTTGCGATCAAACTCTCTTCGAGGAATCATTACCGAATGGTCACACCCCTCGCACTTAACGCGGATATCCATTCCCATACGAATAATCTTCCAGCGATTTTCACCACATGGATGGGCTTTCTTCATTTCCACAACATCGTACAAGTTATATTGCTTTTGCTCCATTCTCTAAATCCCTCCCACTATTAAATTGCTTTTTCACTAACTAATTCTTCGCGACTATATAAAACCATACGTGGGTATGGAATTTCAATCCCATGTAAATCAAGACGATTTTTAATCTCTTTGCGAAGAGCCCTCGCAATAACTGCATGCTGCATCGGCTCAACTTCAGCAATAACACGTAATACAACTTCAGACGCTGCCAGTGTTTGAACACCTAGCAATTGAGGTGTTGTTACCATTTTCTCATATTTTTCTGGTAATTCCACTAATAAATCTTCAATAACTTGCTCCGCTCGTACTATATCACTTTCATAAGAAATAGATACATCAACAAATGCTACACTATTACTAACGGAAAAGTTCGTTACTTGTACAATACTACCATTTGGTATTATATGAATTTCACCTGTCCAGCTTTTCATCTTCGTTGTACGTAGTCCAATTTCCAAAACAGTTCCTTCAAATTGACCTATTCTTACATAATCACCTACTGAAAATTGATCCTCTAACAAAATAAATAATCCTGTAATAACATCTTTAACTAAACTTTGTGCACCAAAACCGACTGCTAAACCAATTACCCCAGCACCGGCTAATAGACCTGACGCATTAATATCAAACACGCCTAAAATTGCAATTAACATAATGAACATAACAACGTATGCCACAATATTTTCAAGCAACTTCGCTACCGTAACTGTACGACGTTCTGAAATTTGAATCGGCGAACGGCTTCCCATACGAAACGCATTTCGTACAATTGCCCTCGCAACTCGCACAACGATTGCACCAAGTATTAAAATAACGATTATTTTTAGTGATTTCACACCTATATTCGTCCAATCAATGGACTCGAACCATTTCAACGCTACATCCATGTCCCTCTACCTCTCCAGCTAAAATTTCTTTTTAGTTATCCTTATTATTGTATCAGAACTCTCTCTGATTTCTGAAAAAAATTTATGACTTTAATTCCATTTGTTAACTTCCATTCAGGTATAAAATGAAACGAATATATATATACTAGTACTATTATTTCTGTTTTCATTCACAGTTTGCAAAAAGTATGCACTTATAATTTTCCATTTCACACACTATATAACATATTGTGAAAATTTATTAAAAGGATGGGTGCTTCATGAATATTAGAAGTTTTCGCTTACCTTTTTTTGAAAAAGAAACTCAAAATGTTATGCATCATGACTTAGAAGCCTCCGAGACAATCAGTAATTTCTTGCTTTCCCATATTCCCATTAAGACTAATATGCCACTCATTCTCGTTTGTATCGGAACAGACCGATCCACCGGTGATGCACTTGGTCCATTAGTTGGTACTAAACTAGAACAAATTGAAATCAAAAACCTTCAAGTGTTCGGCACACTAGACGAACCAATACATGCACTAAACTTAGAAGAGAAAATTCAGAATATACAGAAAGAAAATCCTGCTTCATTTATTATTGCTGTTGATGCATGTTTAGGAAAATCTCAAAGTATCGGTTCTATAACTACCGGAAAGGGCCCCAGTAAACCTGGAGCTGCGATGAATAAGAAATTACCTGAAATTGGTGATTTGCATATTCATGGCATCGTAAATTTAAATGGTTTCATGGAGTTTTTCGTACTTCAAAATACAAGACTAAGTTTAGTCATGAAGATGGCTGATGTAATTGCACAAAGTATAAAAGAAACAGACCAAAAATTATCTGCATTAAAAAAAGCAAACCATCTATAAACAATAAGATGGTTTGCTTTTTAATTTCCCTTTGATAATAATTCTAAAATTCGATTTAAGTCTTCTTTATTAAAAAATTCGATTTCGATTTTACCTTTTTCTTTTTTCGTTTCTTTGATCTTTACATCCGTACCAAACTTTTCTCTTAAAAATGTTTCACGCTCTACAAAAAATATATTTCTTTCTTTTTTCACTTGTTGTGTTTCACGTGAAACACGTTGATTAATTTCCTGGACAATTTGTTCCAATTGGCGAACATTCAGTCCTTCTTTTTCAATTCGCTTCAATAAAGATTTCAACTGTTCTTCATCTTTTATTGTAAGTAAAGTTCTTCCATGAGCCATTGAAAGCTGACCGTTTGCAATCATATCTTGAACGAATGAAGGGAGGCTTAACAATCGAGTATAATTTGCGATATAAGGCCTGCTTTTACCAAGACGTTTTGCTAATTGTTCTTGTGTTACATTTAGCTCGTTCATTAACATCTGATATGCCATTGCCTCTTCCATAGGATTTAAATCTTCTCGTTGTAAGTTTTCAAGCAAAGCAAATTCCATCATTTGCTGCTCATTTAATTGCCTTACGACAGCAGGCACTTTCTCAAGTCCGGCCTCTTTAGCAGCACGATATCTTCTTTCACCTGCAACTATTTCATATCCTTTAATACTCTTTCGAGCAATTAACGGTTGCAATATACCGTGCTCTTTAATAGAAGCCGCTAATTCCTGAATCGCTTCTTTATTGAAATGTTTACGTGGTTGATATGGATTCGGCCTTAATTCAGTTACTATAATCTCCTGAATCGTTTCTTCTTCTTTCACATCTAAATCTGGAAAAAACACATTGATTCCTCTTCCTAATCCCTTAGCCACCTGCAATCACTTCCTCTGCTAAATCTAAATATACTTCTGCTCCTCTTGATTTAGCGTCATACTGCATAATTGGTTTTCCATGACTTGGTGCCTCACTTAAGCGAACATTACGAGGAATAATCGAACGATATACTTTATCCCTAAAGTATTTTTTCACTTCATCTATAACTTGAATTCCTAAATTTGTACGAGCATCCAACATCGTTAACAATACACCTTGAATTGCTAAATTTTTATTTAAATGCTTTTGCACAAGTCGAACTGTATTTAATAGCTGACTTAACCCTTCCAGCGCGTAATATTCACACTGTACAGGAATAATAACAGAATCTGCTGCTGTTAATGCATTAATCGTTAATAATCCTAAGGATGGGGGACAGTCAATAATAATATACTCATATTCATCACGAATTGGCTGTAATGCTCTTTGCAAGCGTACTTCCCGGGAAATGGTTGGTACCAATTCAATTTCAGCACCAGCCAATTGAATTGTAGCGGGTAGAACATCTAAGTTTTCAGTTGCGGTTTTCCGTATAGCGCCTTGAACATCTGCATCTTCCACAAGAACATTATAAATACATTGATCTAATTCAGACTTTTCAATTCCTACACCAGTCGTTGCATTTCCTTGAGCATCAATATCTACGAGAAGGACTTTTTTTCCTACTTGTGCCAATCCAGCCCCTAAATTAACGGATGTTGTTGTTTTTCCAACACCGCCTTTTTGATTAGCGATAGCAATGATTTTTCCCACGATGTCACCTACTTTCAACCTTTCTTATTCTAGAAACAATTACTTTTATTGTAACATGAAATAAAAGTTTTTCTTTTACGTCCTTATTAAACTTCAAAATTTATTTCCAAACTCCTTCTTGCTTTAACAAGAAAATATAGTAAAAGAGACCTCTCCAATAGGATAAGGTCTCTAGCACGTAATTATTTTTTCTTCGGAATTTTAATCGTAATTTGATAGTATTCATCAAACTCTTCTTCCGCAGAATTAACATTCAAACCACTGTTAACAACCATTTGTAATGATTGTCTAATTGTGTTCATAGCAATTCTTGCATCTCGACTTACTGCTTTTTGCTTCGCTTTGCGCTTTGGTTTTACTTCTTCTAGTAACTTTGCAATTCGTTCTTCTGTTTGCTTTACATTCAATTGCTTCTCCACAATCTCTTGTAAAACCTTCAGTTGTAATTCCTCATTTTTCAAAGGAATAAGGGCGCGAGCATGCCGTTCTGTAATACTTTTTTCTAATAATGCACTTTTGATTTCTTCAGGCAATTTTAATAATCGCAATTTATTTGCGACTGTCGATTGTCCTTTTCCAAGTCGTTGTGCCAATGCTTCTTGTGTTAAATTATGTAACTCAATCAGCTTTTGATATGCCACAGCTTCCTCAATTGCTGTTAATTCCTCACGCTGCAAATTTTCAATTAACGCTACAGAAGCTGTCTCAGTATCATTTAAATTCTTTATTATTGCAGGAACTTTTTCCCACCCTAACTTTGTTGCTGCGCGGAAACGCCTTTCCCCGGCAATAATCTCGTACTTATCATCCTCATACTGTCTCACAACAATCGGCTGGATAAGCCCATGTGTACGAATCGTTAATGCTAGCTCCTCAATACGTGCATCGTCAAAAACTGTTCGTGGTTGATAACGGTTAGGGGTAATGTTTACTATCGGAATTTCCTGTATTTCTTCATATACCTTTTTAGCTATTTCTTCATGGCTTTCGTCTTGTAATTCGAATTCGCTCTCTTTATCTCCAAAGCCAAATAAACGAGAAAACGTATTTTTCATACATATTCCACCACCTTTTAGGCCTATTGACTGTTCTACATAAAATGTTTCCTATGAAACATTTACGTTTTCATTTATATAATTTAATCTTACGTCTAATAAGATTTATTTTTCAATAGGTAATTTATTGGGCGTTCCCGGTTTGCGTGGATATTTCTTTGGTGTCTTGCGCTTTTTCTCGATTAATAAAATATTACGCTCACTTTCTTCAAACGGTAATTGGAACGTAGACATTTCTTTCAATTCTCCGCCAAGTACCTCTAAAGCATATTTGCCATTTTCGATTTCTTCGTTCGCCGCTGCACCTTTCATTGCAATGAATGTTCCCCCTACTTTTACAAGTGGTAAACATAGCTCACTTAATACAGAAAGACGTGCAACTGCACGTGCCATTACAATATCGTATGCTTCACGTACACCTTCTTTTTTCCCAAATGTTTCAGCACGATCATGACAAAATGCAACATCACTTAATTCTAACTTTTGCGCTAAGTGATTTAAGAAATTAATACGTTTTTGTAATGAATCTACAATTGTTACTTTTAAGTGCGGGAAACAGATTTTTAAAGGGATACTTGGGAAGCCAGCTCCTGCTCCAACATCACAAATAGAAAATGGTTTCGAAAAATCATAATAAAAAGCCGCTGTAACAGAATCAAAAAAGTGTTTTAAGTATACTTCCTCTTTCTCCGTAATAGCCGTTAAGTTCATTTTTTCATTCCACTCTACTAACGTTTCAAAATAGATTTCGAACTGCTCTAACTGTCTAGAAGAGAGGGAAATACCCTTCTCTTCTAGCATAGATTGAAATTGTTCTATGTTCATCTAGCAATATCTCCTTACTATGTTATTGGTTCGATACTCGTGCAATTTTTCCTTGTTCAATGTAAATAAGCAAAATAGAAACATCAGCTGGATTTACGCCAGAAATACGTGAAGCTTGCCCCATCGAAAGTGGACGAACATCTTTCAATTTCTGTCTCGCTTCTGTGGCAAGGCTAGAAATCGCATCATAATCAATATCCACAGGGATTTTTTTGTTTTCCATTTTCTTCATACGTTCTACTTGCTGTAAAGATTTCTCGATATATCCTTCATACTTAATCTGAATTTCAACTTGTTCTGTAATTTCATCATTTAATTCTAATTCACTTGGTACTAAAAGATGAATATGCTCATATGTCATCTCTGGACGACGTAATAAGTCACTTGCACGTATTCCATCTTTCAATTCGCTTCCACCAATACTACGAATTAATTCTTGAACTTCAGGACGCGGTTTAATAAAAATACTCTCTAACCGTTCCTTTTCCTGTTCAATTTGTAGTTTTTTATTTGTAAATCTCTCATAACGATCTTCTTTAATTAAACCAATTTCACGCCCAACCTCAGTTAGACGAAGATCTGCATTATCATGGCGTAATAATAAACGATATTCTGCACGAGACGTTAATAAACGGTATGGTTCATTTGTGCCTTTTGTTACAAGATCATCAATTAAGACACCAATATATGCATCAGCGCGACCTAAAATAACTTCTTTTTTACCTAAAGAACGACACGCTGCATTAATTCCAGCCATAAGCCCTTGTCCTGCCGCTTCTTCGTAACCAGAAGTTCCATTAATTTGTCCTGCTGTATATAAATTTTTAATTTTTTTCGTTTCAAGTGTTGGCCATAGTTGAGTTGGTACAATTGCATCATATTCAATTGCATAACCCGTACGCATCATTTCAACATTTTCCAGGCCAGGAATTGTTCTAAGCATTGCACGCTGTACATCTTCTGGTAAACTCGTCGATAAGCCTTGTACATATACTTCTTGCGTATTACGTCCTTCTGGCTCTAAGAAAATTTGATGACGTGGTTTATCATTAAATCTTACTACCTTGTCTTCAATTGAAGGGCAATATCTAGGCCCTGTTCCTTTAATCATACCAGAATACATAGCTGAGCGATGTAAGTTTTCATCTATTAAACGATGTGTTTCTGTACTTGTATACGTTAACCAACATGGAATTTGATCCATAATGAATTTTGTCGTTTCAAAAGAGAAAGCACGTGGCTTATCATCACCTGGTTGAATTTCTGTTTTACTATAATCAATCGTATTACTGTTTACACGCGGAGGTGTACCTGTTTTAAATCTAACAAGATCAAAACCAAGTTCCTCTAAGTGTTCAGATAACGTAATAGATGGTTGCTGATTATTTGGACCACTTGAATATTTTAAATCTCCCATAATAATCTCACCACGTAAAAATGTTCCCGTTGTAATTACAACTGTTTTCGCTGTGTATTCGGCACCAGCTTGCGTAATTACCCCTTTACATACACCATCTTCAACAATTAAACGCTCTACCAGACCTTGAAACAACGTTAAGTTTGGTGTTTCTTCAATTGTTTTCTTTAACTCATGCTGGTAAGAGAATTTATCAGCTTGTGCACGAAGCGCACGTACAGCTGGTCCTTTACCCGTATTTAACATACGCATTTGAATATGTGTTTTATCAATATTGCGTCCCATTTCTCCGCCTAATGCATCAATTTCACGAACAACAATCCCTTTTGCTGGTCCACCAACAGAAGGGTTACATGGCATGAACGCTACCATATCTAAGTTAATTGTTAACATTAATGTTTTTGAGCCCATTCGTGCTGCCGCAAGACCAGCTTCACATCCTGCATGACCTGCACCGATTACTATGACATCATATGAACCGGCATTGTATCCCATTGTTTATTCCTCCTAATAACCTCTATCTTACTAAATCATCTCTGATTAAAGTTTTACTTTATTTTCCTAAACAAAATTGAGAGAACAATTGGTCAATTAAGCTTTCATGGACAGTATCACCAGTAATTTCACCAAGTATTTCCCACGCTCTTGTTAAATCAATTTGAACCATATCAATCGGAACACCATTTTCTATCGCTTCAATTGCATCATTAATTGTTCTTCCTGCTTGTGTTAACAATCCGATATGTCTCGCATTAGACACGTATGTCATATCCGCAGAATCAATTGTTCCTTCAAAGAATAAATCAGCTATTGCCTTTTCAAGCTCATCTATTCCTTGCTCCTCAATTAAAGATGTTGTAATAACACGATTGCCTACCGCTAAATCTGTAACACGTTCCATATCAATTTCTTGCGGTAAATCTGTCTTATTTACAATGACAATGAAATCTTTTCCTTGTACGGCACGGAATAGATCCTCATCTTCATTTGTTAAAGCCTCGCTATAGTTCACTACAATTAACACTAAGTCTGCTTGGCTCATCATTTCCTTCGAACGCTCTACACCAATTCGTTCAACAATATCTTCCGTTTCACGAATTCCGGCTGTATCTATAAGTTTAAGTGGTACACCACGCACATTAACGTACTCTTCAATAACATCACGAGTTGTTCCTGCAATATCAGTTACAATTGCCTTTTTCTCCTGAACAAGACTATTTAATAGCGATGATTTCCCAACGTTAGGTCTACCGATAATCGCGGTAGAAATGCCTTCACGTAAAATCTTTCCTTGCTTCGATGTTTCTAATATCTTTTTAATTTCAGCACGGACATGTGTAGCTTTCTCAATTAAAATATTATGTGTCATCTCTTCTACATCATCATATTCTGGGTAATCTATATTCACCTCAATATGAGCTAATGTTTCTAATATTTCTTGACGCAGATGGCCGATTAATTTAGATAATCGTCCTTCCATTTGGTTAATCGCTACATTCATAGCACGATCTGTTTTCGCGCGGATTAAGTCCATAACAGCTTCTGCTTGTGACAAATCAATACGTCCATTTAAAAAAGCACGTTTTGTAAATTCACCAGGCTCTGCCAGTCGTACTCCTTGTGCTAAAATAAGCTGTAATACTTTATTTACCGAAACAAGCCCACCATGACAGTTAATTTCTACTATATTTTCACGCGTAAAAGTCCTTGGTGCGCGCATAATGGATACCATAACTTCTTCAATAACTTGATTTGTATCTAAATCGACAATATGACCATAATGAATTGTATGAGAAGAAACCTGTGTTAAATCCTTCCCTTTAAAAATACGATCGACTTTCTCAATCGCATCATCCCCACTTACTCGAACAATGGCAATTGCACCTTCCCCAAGTGCTGTGGAAATTGCGGCAATTGTATCAAATTCCATGTCCTTTCACCTCACTTGCTTATTTATCTCTATTTCAACATGAATTTTTTCCGTCACTAAATTATTAGGATACCATAACGAACCTATCTACAAAAGAATAATAACTCATTTTATTATGTCCTTATGTAAAAAACACTAAACTTATTCACAGTGGATAAATCTAGTGTTTTTTAGTTATCCACATTTATTTTCTCCTCAAAAAAACCGGCACTCAATTGAGTAACCGGTCACTTGGAAGATATTACAACATACCGATGTGGTTCTTTCCCTTCAGAAGTTGTAATGATATTTTGATGATTAGATAATGCTTGGTGAATAATTTTTCGTTCAAAAGAAGGCATTGGTTCTAGAACAACTCTTTTTTTCGTACTCACTACTTGTTTTGCCAATCGATAAGAAAGAGATTCTAACGTAGTTTTTCTTTTACTACGATAGTTTTCAGCATCCAGTGTAATACCAATATATTGCTTTGTATTACGATTCGCAACAAGTTTTGTTAAATACTGTAAGGAGTTCAATGTATTACCTCTTTTACCAATTAAAACACCAATATTTTCACCAAAAATTGTAAATTCAACTTCGCGTCCTTTTACAATTTTTCTAATCTCAACTTCCACACCCATATTTTGAACAACATTTTTTAAATACTCTTCACATTCTTGGATTGGATCTTTTTTCAATACAACTTCTACTACAGCGAGGCGATTCCCAAATAAACCTAGGAATCCCCTCTTACCCTCATCGATAATATTTATATCTACTCGATCTTTCGAAACATTTAATTGTCTTAAAGCATCTTGTACTGCCAGCTCGACTGTTTGTCCTTTAGCAGTAATTATACTCACTTGCTTGATCCTCCTGCCTTACTAGCCTTAATTTCAGGCCCTTTGATCATATACATTTGAGCGATACCAAAGATATTACCAACTACCCAGTACAATGATAGTGCTGCTGGGAAGTTAATTGCAAAGACTAAGATCATAATTGGCATAAGCCAAATCATCATTGCCATTTGCGGATTTTGCCCAGCCGTTCCTGCCATTGCAAGCTTTTGCTGAATAAAAGTCGTAATAGCCGCAACGATTGGAAGGATATAGTAAGGATCTGCTTGTCCTAAATCAAACCATAAAAATGTATGTTTACTAATTTCTGCCGTTCTCATAATCGCATGATAAAAAGCGAATAGGATAGGCATCTGAACAAATATTGGTAAACATCCTGCTAATGGATTTACACCATTTTTTTGATACAACTGCATCATTTCTTGTTGTAATTTTTGTTGTGTTGCTTGATCTTTTGAGCTGTACTTCTCTTTTAATTTCACCATTTCTGGTTGTAACGCCTGCATTGCTTTCGTACTCTTCGTTTGTTTAATCATTAATGGTAATAATGCAAAACGAATGATAAGAGTTGTAACAACGATTGCTAAACCATAATTACTACCAAATAAATTTGCAAAATACGTGATTAACTGAGAAAGCGGGTATACGAAATATTCATTCCAAATCCCAGTGCTTTTCGGTGTAATCGGCTGATTTGTTTCACTACAGCCGGTAGCGATTGCCATTAACATAATAACCATGGCTAATAAACCTATTTTCTTTTTCAAAGCTTGCTCCTCCTTGTTTCGGTATGTATATAGTGTAATTCATTTCCTTACGCTACTTTTTTATTTTCTTCATACCAGAGCGTTTAAAGACATGAATTAAGCTTTTCTTTAACTCTTCATATGTCATCTCTGCACAAGGCTTCCTTGCTATTATAACAAAATCTTTTCCAGAATCTATCTCATCTTTTAATTCTATAATCGATTGGCGAATCATACGCTTAATTCGATTACGAACTACTGCATTTCCTATTTTCTTACTAACAGAAAGACCAATGCGAAAATGCGGCTGTTTTTCTTTATCTAATTTGTATACAACAAACTGGCGATTGGCATTCGATTGTCCTTTTTGGAAAACAGCCTGGAATTCATCATTCTTTTTTATACGATTTTTTTTCTTCATATCATTTGACACTCCTGTATCTCATCAGCAGAAACTCATTATTATTAGAAAAAAAGACCACTGAACGATCAGTGGTCTACGCAGATAATACTTTTCTTCCTTTACGACGACGAGCTGCTAGCACTCTACGTCCGTTTGCTGTGCTCATACGGCTGCGGAAACCATGTACTTTGCTGCGCTTACGTTTATTTGGTTGGTAAGTTCTTTTCATTATATGACACCTCCCTGAGGAATATCTGTTAAAGACAGTCTAATAAATTATAGTAAATCAAATAGGAAAATGTCAATGGTTCTCGAAATTTTCATCAAATATTCATTTTTAACCTATTCACACACTTTTTCACAGTCCCTATATTTCCTTGTGGATAAATATATTTTCTCTTTTTTGTATCCACAAACTCTTTTTTTACTTTTACACAGTATATCGTATTGTGGACAAGTTTATTCCACAAGGTATTGATTTTGTGGATAACTTTCTTAAATTCATTGCTATAGCTGCTTTTTTTTGATATTATAGTTGTGTTTTCACTTTGAATAAGTTTTCCACACCTTTATTTTATCCACAATTTGTGTATAACATGTGGATAGTTTAAATCACATGTGGGTAAATAGTTGTCCACATTTGTTTTTTTGTCGAAAACTCTATCTCGGATACTAACGACGTTTTTATATTTTAAAATACGTTTCGTATAAATATGCATTAGAAATATTTACAGGTTGTACAATTGTTGCGCAACCTTATTCTTTTACCATCTTTGTAAAGGAGGGACACCTTTGGAAAATATCTCTGATTTATGGAATAGTGCCTTAAAAGAATTAGAAAAAAAGGTAAGCAAGCCAAGTTATGAAACCTGGTTAAAATCAACAACTGCTCATAACTTGAAAAAAGATGTATTAACGATTACAGCTCCAAATGAATTCGCTCGTGACTGGCTAGAATCTCATTATTCGGAACTAATCTCCGAAACACTTTATGATTTAACAGGGGCAAAACTAGCTATTCGTTTTATCATTCCCCAAAGTCAGGCAGAAGAGGATATAGATCTCCCTTCTGTTAAGCAAAAACACGCACATGATGAGTCTAATCACTTACCACAGAGTATGTTAAACCCCAAATATACATTTGATACATTTGTTATTGGCTCTGGTAATCGTTTTGCACATGCTGCTTCTTTAGCTGTAGCTGAGGCACCAGCTAAAGCCTATAATCCGCTCTTTATTTACGGGGGCGTTGGACTTGGAAAAACACATTTAATGCACGCAATTGGGCATTATGTAATTGAACACAACCCGAATGCAAAAGTTGTATATTTATCATCTGAAAAATTTACAAATGAATTTATTAACTCAATTCGTGATAATAAAGCTGTCGATTTTCGTAATAAATATCGTAATGTAGATGTCTTATTGATAGATGATATTCAATTTCTTGCTGGAAAAGAACAAACACAGGAAGAGTTTTTCCATACATTTAATGCGTTACATGAAGAAAGTAAACAAATTGTGATTTCAAGCGATAGACCACCAAAAGAAATCCCAACTTTAGAAGATCGCCTTCGTTCTCGCTTTGAATGGGGGTTAATTACGGACATTACGCCACCAGATTTAGAAACTAGAATCGCAATTTTACGTAAAAAAGCAAAAGCAGAAGGTCTTGATATACCAAATGAAGTTATGCTTTATATCGCAAATCAAATCGATTCAAATATTCGTGAACTAGAGGGTGCACTTATTCGAGTTGTAGCTTATTCATCTTTAATTAATAAAGATATGAATGCTGATTTAGCGGCTGAAGCGCTTAAAAATATTATTCCAAACTCTATACCTAGAATTATTTCTATTTCTGATATTCAAAAGGCTGTTGGAGGCGTCTATCAGGTAAAGTTAGAAGATTTCAAAGCAAAAAAACGGACAAAATCCGTTGCATTCCCTCGCCAAATTGCGATGTATTTATCACGTGAACTTACGGACTCATCTTTGCCAAAAATAGGTGAAGAATTTGGTGGCCGCGATCATACAACAGTAATCCATGCTCACGAAAAAATTTCGAAGCTATTAAAAACGGATACTCAATTACAAAAACACGTTGAAGAAATTAAGGATATTTTAAAATAGTAGTAGCTGAATAGTGTGAATAACTTAGCTTATTTTACGCACAGTCTATCCACATGTAGATAGACTGTTTTTACATCTCCAAACAGGGTTATCCACATATCCACAAGCACTATTACTATTACTACTACTTTTTTATCTTTATTAAATAAATAAAATCTTATACTTACCGGAGGTTTTTCGTTATGCGTTTTACAATACAAAAAGACTATCTTGTAAGAAGTGTACAAGATGTAATGAAGGCAGTTTCTTCTCGTACAACAATTCCAATTCTTACAGGAATTAAAGTTGTAGCAACTGAAGAAGGAGTTACTTTAACAGGTAGTGATGCAGACATCTCTATCGAATCATTTATCCCAGTCGAAGATGCTGGAAAAGAAATTGTGGAAATTAAACAATCAGGAAGTATTATTTTACAAGCAAAGTATTTTAGTGAGATCGTAAAAAAATTACCTAAAGAAACTGTCGAAATTTCTGTGGAAAATCATTTTATGACAAAAATAAAATCTGGAAAATCAGAGTTCAACTTAAATGGTTTAGATGCTGCTGAATATCCGTTATTACCACAAATCGAAGAACATCATGTATTTAAGATTCCAACAGATTTACTAAAACACATGATTCGTCAAACAGTATTTGCAGTTTCAAGTTCTGAAACGAGACCGGTCTTGACAGGTGTAAACTGGAAGGTATATAACAGCGAGCTAACTTGCATTGCAACAGATAGTCACAGGCTAGCACTTCGTAAAGCAAAAATCGAAGGGTATAATATTGCCGATGAATTTCAAGCGAATGTCGTTATTCCTGGTAAGAGCTTAAGTGAATTAAGTAAAATTCTAGATGAATCTGAAGAAATGGTAGATATCGTTATTACGGAGTATCAAGTATTATTCCGTACAAAACATTTATTATTCTTCTCAAGATTATTAGAAGGAAATTATCCAGATACAACGCGTTTAATTCCAGCTGAAAGTAAAACTGATATATTTGTAAATACAAAAGAATTTTTACAAGCGATTGATCGCGCGTCGCTATTAGCAAGAGATGGTCGTAACAACGTTGTTAAATTATCAACATTAGAACAACAGATGTTAGAGATTTCTTCGAATGCACCAGAAATCGGAAAAGTAGTAGAAGAGGTTCAATGTGAAAATGTAGATGGAGAAGAATTAAAAATATCTTTTAGTGCAAAATATATGATGGATGCATTAAAAGCTTTAGATAGTACAGAAATTAAAGTTAGTTTTACTGGAGCGATGAGACCGTTTTTAATTCGCACAGTAAATGATAATTCTATTATCCAGTTAATTTTACCAGTCCGTACTTACTAAGTAAGGATTAAGGGTTGCTAGTGTAAAGGTACTAGTGACCCTTATTTGATTTGTAGGGTATTACTTTCCTAATGCTAGTTTATTTAGTACAATGAAAGAATGAACACTTTCAGAAAGTGAGCGATTTTATGAAACTTATTAAGATTTCAACAGAATACATTACACTAGGACAATTTTTAAAGTTAGCTGATGTAATTGATACAGGTGGCGCTGTGAAATGGTTCTTACAAGAATATGAAGTATATGTGAATCAAGAACTTGAAAATAGAAGAGGCCGAAAGTTATATGCAAATGATGTTGTTGAAATTCCGGGAAGCGGAACTTTCCAAGTTCAGGCATAAAGGGGGATCCCTTTGTTTATTACAGAGATACAATTAAAAAACTATCGCAATTATGAGCATTTAGAGCTTTCCTTTGAGGATAAAGTCAATGTAATTATTGGTGAAAATGCGCAAGGGAAAACGAATCTGATGGAAGCTATTTATGTATTGGCGATGGCGAAATCCCATAGAACTTCGAACGATCGTGAACTCATTCGTTGGGATGAGGATTATGGTAATATAAAAGGTAGATTACAAAGGCGAAATAGTTCATTATCCTTAGAATTAAATATTTCAAAAAAAGGTAAAAAGGCAAAGTTAAATCAGTTAGAACAACAAAAATTGAGCCAGTATATTGGTGAAATGAATGTTGTTATGTTTGCCCCAGAAGATTTAAATCTTGTAAAAGGAAGCCCCCAAGTACGAAGACGCTTTTTGGATATGGAACTTGGACAAATAGCTCCGGTCTATTTGTATGAATTAAGTCAATATCAAAAGGTACTCACGCAACGAAATCATTTACTTAAGAAGATGCAAGGGAATAGTAAAAATGAGGAAACGATGTTGGATGTATTTACACTTCAACTTATTGAGCATGGTGCAAAAATTTTGCGAAAACGTTTTGAGTTTTTGCATTTACTACAAGAATGGGCTGCTCCAATTCACCGCGGGATTAGCAGGGGATTAGAGGAGTTAGAAATTGTTTATAAACCAAGTGTAGATGTATCAGAATCAATGGATTTGTCGAAAATAAAAGAAGTATACTATGAAAGTTTTCAATCTGTGAAACAACGTGAAATTTTTCGTGGTACAACTTTACTAGGTCCTCATCGTGATGATTTACACTTCTTCGTTAATAGTAAAAATGTTCAAGTCTTTGGTTCACAAGGACAACAACGAACAACCGCACTATCCCTAAAATTGGCTGAAATTGAATTGATATACTCAGAGGTTAAGGAATATCCAATCCTTTTACTAGATGATGTGTTATCAGAATTAGATGATTATCGCCAATCGCATCTGCTAAATACAATTCAAGGAAAAGTACAAACCTTTGTGACGACGACGAGTGTCGACGGAATTGAACACGAAACATTGAAAGAAGCGAAAACAATTCATGTAACGAACGGCACGGTAGATTGTGAAATAGACAGGAAATAATTTCTGTTTAAATGGAAAAGTAGGTGATCTTTGTGTCAATGGAACAAAAGCAAATGCAGGAAAATGCATATGATGAAAGTCAGATCCAGGTGTTAGAAGGACTGGAAGCGGTTCGTAAGCGTCCTGGTATGTATATCGGTTCTACAAGTGGAAAAGGTCTTCATCACCTCGTATGGGAAATAGTTGATAACAGTATTGACGAAGCTTTAGCGGGATATTGTGATGAAATTAATGTCAGTATTGAAGAAGATAATAGTATTGTTGTAACAGATGATGGTCGTGGTATCCCAGTTGGTATTCAAGAGAAAATGGGACGTCCCGCTGTAGAAGTTATTATGACGGTACTCCATGCCGGTGGTAAATTTGGCGGTGGCGGTTATAAAGTCTCCGGTGGTTTGCATGGAGTAGGTGCATCTGTTGTAAATGCTTTATCAATAGAATTAGAGGTATTTGTACATCGAGATGGAAAAATACACTATCAAAAATATGAACGTGGGATCCCAGCTGCGGATTTAAAAGTAATAGGTGAAACTGATCGTACAGGAACGATCACACGCTTTAAGCCAGATGCAGAAATTTTTACAGAGACGACAGAATACGAATTTGATACATTGGCTACTCGTATGCGTGAGTTGGCGTTTTTAAATCGTAATATTAAATTAACAATTGAAGATAAGCGTGAACATAAGCAGAAGAAAGAATTCCATTATGAAGGTGGAATTAAATCATATGTTGAACATTTAAATCGTTCAAAACAACCGATTCATGAAGAACCTGTATATGTTGACGGTTCAAAAGATGGGATTCAGGTTGAGGTTGCTCTTCAATATAACGAAGGCTATACAAATCATATTTATTCATTTACGAATAATATTCATACGTATGAAGGCGGTACACATGAGGTAGGTTTTAAGACTGCTCTAACACGTGTAATTAACGATTATGGTCGTAAAAATAATATTTTAAAAGATGCGGATAGTAATTTAACTGGTGAAGATGTTCGTGAAGGTTTAACAGCAATCGTGTCAATTAAGCATCCAAATCCACAATTTGAAGGACAAACAAAGACGAAACTTGGAAATAGTGAAGCGAGAACGATTACAGAGTCTGTATTCTCAGAGGCGTTTGAAAAGTTCTTACTAGAAAATCCCAATGTTGCACGTAAAATTATAGATAAAGGGACTATGGCAGCGCGTGCACGTGTAGCGGCTAAAAAGGCGCGTGAACTAACGCGCCGAAAGAGTGCTCTAGAAGTTTCAAGTTTACCAGGGAAGCTAGCTGATTGTTCTTCTAAAGATCCAGCAATTAGCGAAATTTATATCGTGGAGGGTGACTCTGCGGGCGGATCTGCAAAACAAGGACGCGATCGTCATTTCCAAGCGATTTTACCACTGAAGGGTAAAATTATTAACGTTGAAAAGGCACGTTTAGATAAGATTTTATCAAATGATGAAGTTCGTACAATTATTACAGCAATAGGTACAAATATTGGTGGGGATTTTGATATTGAAAAAGCTCGATATCATAAAGTTATTATTATGACAGATGCCGATGTTGATGGTGCGCATATTCGTACCCTATTATTAACGTTCTTCTATCGTTATATGCGTCAAATCATTGAGTGTGGTTATATATATATCGCACAGCCACCGTTGTTTAAAGTACAACAAGGTAAAAAAATTCAATATGCTTATAACAATAAAGAACTTGAAAAAATACTAGCTGAATTACCAGCTCAACCTAAGCCTGGGATTCAGCGTTATAAAGGTCTAGGGGAAATGAATCCAACTCAGCTGTGGGAGACGACAATGGACCCAGAAGTACGTTCATTACTTCAAGTTTCCCTTCAAGATGCAATAGAAGCAGACGAAACGTTTGAAATTTTAATGGGTGATAAAGTAGAGCCGCGTCGTAACTTTATCCAAGAAAATGCAAAATACGTGAAAAACCTTGATATTTAAGTGAGTAATGACAGGAATCTAAGTATTCCTGTCTTCTACATATAAATCAATGTATGTGTAACGGAAATGTAAGAGGAGGTGCTCGTTGATGTCAGACAATCAACAACAAGCACGAATTCGAGAAATTAATATTAGTCATGAAATGCGTACCTCATTTTTAGATTATGCAATGAGTGTTATCGTGTCTCGTGCATTACCAGATGTTCGTGATGGATTAAAACCAGTTCATCGTAGGGTTTTATATGCGATGAATGATTTAGGAATTACAGCTGATAAAGCATATAAGAAGTCAGCGCGTATTGTCGGTGAAGTAATTGGTAAGTATCACCCGCACGGTGATGCAGCTGTTTATGAAACAATGGTACGTATGGCGCAAGATTTTAGTCAACGTTACATGCTTGTTGATGGACATGGTAATTTCGGTTCTGTTGATGGAGATTCAGCGGCGGCGATGCGTTATACAGAAGCAAGAATGTCTAAGATTTCTATGGAATTAATACGCGATATTACAAAGAATACAATTGATTATCAAGATAACTACGATGGTTCTGAAAGAGAACCAGTTGTATTACCAGCGCGTTTCCCTAACTTATTAGTCAATGGTACGACGGGTATTGCGGTTGGTATGGCAACAAACATTCCACCGCATCAACTTGGAGAAGTAATTGATGGTGTGTTGGCATTAAGTCATAACCCTGATATCACTATCGCGGAATTAATGGAATATATTCCTGGACCAGACTTCCCAACATCAGGTTTAATCTTAGGGCGAAGTGGAATTCGAAGAGCTTACGAGACAGGCCGTGGTTCTATTATAATTCGTGCTAAAGTTGAAATTGAAGAGAGAGCCAACGGTAAACAATCTATTATTGTAACTGAGCTACCTTATCAAGTTAACAAGGCACGTTTAATTGAAAAAATTGCAGAATTAGTTCGTGATAAGAAAATTGAAGGTATTACAGATTTACGTGATGAATCGGATCGAAATGGTATGCGCATTGTTATGGAAGTACGTCGCGATGCAAATGCAAATGTACTATTAAATAATCTTTATAAACATACAGCACTTCAAACGAGTTTCGGTATTAACATGTTGTCTCTTGTAAATGGAGAGCCACAAGTTCTAAATTTAAAACAAAATTTATATTATTATTTAGAGCACCAGAAGGTCGTGATCCGCAGACGTACTGCCTATGAGTTAGAGAAAGCAGAAGCGCGCGCTCATATTTTAGAAGGATTACGAATCGCTTTAGATCATCTTGATGAAGTCATTACGTTAATCCGTAGTTCAAAAACAGCTGATATTGCAAAACAAGGTTTAATGGAACGTTTCGGCTTAAGTGAGAAACAAGCACAGGCAATTTTAGATATGCGTCTGCAACGCTTAACTGGATTAGAACGTGAAAAAATCGAACAAGAATATCAAGACTTAATGAAGCTGATTGCAGAGTTAAAAGCAATTTTAGCAGATGAAGAGAAGGTTCTTGAAATCATTCGTGAGGAATTAACGGAGGTCAAAGAACGTTTTAATGATAAGAGAAGAACAGAAATTACAATTGGCGGTATGGAAGCTATAGAGGATGAAGATTTAATCCCAGAACAAAATATCGCAATTACACTTACTCATAATGGTTATATTAAGAGGTTACCGGCTTCTACGTACAAAACACAGAACCGTGGGGGACGTGGTGTACAAGGAATGGGTACGAATGATGATGACTTTGTTGAACATTTATTAACAACGTCTACTCATGATCATATTTTATTCTTCACAAACAAGGGTAAAGTATACCGTACAAAAGGATATGAAATTCCAGAGTATAGTCGTACGGCAAAAGGCATACCAATTATTAATCTATTAGGGGTAGATAAGGGTGAGTGGATCAACGCCATTATTCCAATTCGTGAATTTGGTGACGACCAGTTCTTATTCTTTACAACGAAACAAGGTATTTCTAAGAGAACGCCGCTCTCATCATTTGCAAATATACGTACGAACGGTTTAATTGCAATTTCGCTTCGTGAAGAAGATGAATTAATTTCTGTACGTTTAACATCTGGTGATAAAGATATTATCGTAGGGACGAGCAACGGTATGTTAATTCGCTTCAATGAACAGGATGTACGTTCTATGGGCCGTAATGCAGCTGGTGTAAAAGCTATTACACTAGGCGAAGAGGACCAAGTAGTAGGTATGGAAATTGTTGAAGAGGATACGAATGTCTTAATCGTAACGAAGAACGGGTATGGTAAGCGTACGCCGGTTGAAGAGTATCGACTACAGAGTCGTGGTGGTAAAGGTCTGAAGACTTGTAACATTACAGACAAGAACGGTAAATTAGTAGCAGTTAAGTCTGTAACAGGTGAAGAAGACATTATGTTAATTACAGTAGCGGGTGTTATTATTCGTATGCCAGTTGATCAAATCTCTCAAATGGGGCGTAATACACAAGGTGTTCGTCTAATTCGATTAGGGGATGAGCAAGAGGTAGCGACAGTAGCAAAAGCACAAAAGGATGAAGAAGAAGAAATTAGCGAAGAGGTTTCTTCTGAAGAATAAGAGTGGGGATTTCTCCCCCTCTTATTTTTTTATAATAATACTTGCATAGCAATAGGGAAGTGTATATAATAGGCAGAGTCAGCAAATGAGAGATACAAGTTATCGAAAAAAACTTGTTGACGAAAATAATATACTATGATATATTATGAAAGTCGCTGAAACGCGATGTTGAACTTTGAAAACTAAACGAAACAAACAACGTGAAACGTCAATTTTTATTTTTAGATGCTAGACAAACTAACTTTATTGGAGAGTTTGATCCTGGCTCAGGATGAACGCTGGCGGCGTGCCTAATACATGCAAGTCGAGCGAATGGATTAAGAGCTTGCTCTTATGAAGTTAGCGGCGGACGGGTGAGTAACACGTGGGTAACCTACCCATAAGACTGGGATAACTC